>JAUZNW010000001.1 GCA_030706785.1 Bacteroidota bacterium
AATAGTCGGATTCATTTTACCAGCTTCCAGCCTCAAGGGTATTCTACACTACTGGATAAATTATATCAATTATTTTCTTTCAGTGTTCTTATAGGTGAATCCTCAAAGAAAATATTTAATCAGCCTTAAACTTTGCAATGTGTTATAATACAGTCACATAAAAGCATGATGATAAAGCTGTTGAAATCACATAAACTACAAAAATCTGAATTTTCCAAGTGAAATTTTCCTACTCTCCTCATTACCAGGCTTATAGCTATTACAAAAATCTAACCTTAATGGCTGGACGAGTTTGCAAATTGTGTGCAAATCAGAAACAAAAAAGGGAGTCGTATTCTCATAACTCCCTGATTATATTGGTGATTCCGGCGCGATTCGAACGCGCGACCCACAGCTTAGAAGGCTGTTGCTCTATCCAGCTGAGCTACGGAACCAAAATATATTATAACAACGAACACACGACCCATCACGCATGGCGTGATTGCTCTATTCCCGATCCCGATGAATCGGGATCGAGGATCCTCGTCACGCTTTGCGTGACGGGACCAGGTGAGCTACGGAACCTGATGATGGCGCAAAAATAGTACTTTTTCTGTCATTCCGAACGATGGGAGAAATCAACCAGCAACAAGCCACCCAGCTACCAGCAACTGTTTTTAGATTCACAATGCTTTCAAATAATTGACCAGCCCCTTCATCTCAATAATATCCCGCAGCTTCCCGGGAAGCGGCTGGAAATTAAAGGTCCTGTCTGCAATATGGATCTTCCCGGATTCAAAATCGATCTCTGCCCTGTCTCCGGGCTTATACGCCTCTACTGCTTCCTTATGAACTATTACTGGCAGACCCTGGTTGATTGACGATCTGTAAAAGATCCGGTTTACAGACTTGACAATGACGGCCCGTATCCCTGCATGGGCAAACCCGACCGATGGATGCTCACGTGAGCTTCCGCATCCGAAATTATCACCTGCAATTATTATATCACCCGGTTTTACATTTGTCTTGAATGCCGGATCGAAATCCTCAAAAAGATGCTGTACAACAGCGGCAGGATCTGAACTCAGAACATTATACGTAAATCTCCCCGGAAACATCTGGTCAGTGTTCAGGTTATCAATATCGTTGTAATTCCAGACATTTACATGTTTTCTGTTCTCACCCGGCTTTATTTCATAAGTCCTGCCTTCTTTAACTGTGTATGGATATTCTGAGTAAGCTTTAACCTTCCTGGGATCAGTGATAACACCCGTGAGTGCTGATGAAGCCACTGTAGCCGGAGATCCAAGATAAATTGAGGCTTCCTTGTTACCCATCCTTCCGAGGAAATTACGGTTGGCGGTGGAGATGACCGTATGTCCGCTGGCAGGAATGCCCAAACCCGTACCAAGGCAGGCTCCGCAGGAGGGAGTCAGTACATTCGCTCCGGATTCGAGGAATACAGTGACCAGCCCTTCTTCAATTGCCCGGAGCATTATCTTATCAGAAGCCGGAATGACATTCAGCTGAAAGCCCTTCCTGATTTTCTTCCCTTTGAGGATACCTGCAGCTATCCTGAGGTCTTCAATGCGACCGTTTGTGCAGGTCCCGATCAATCCCTCCTGAACAATGACGGACGATACCTCAGATACAGACTTAACATTGTCCACACTGTGCGGCGCTGAAACAACCGGGAAAATCTCATTCATATTAAGGTCGATCACTCTGGCGTAAACAGCATCTTTATCTGCCCATACCGGATCAGTTTTTTCCGCTTTGGCGTCATAAAATTCCTTCAGTGTCTCATCAGCCTGAAAAACAGCATTCTTCGCACCCATTTCGGATGACATGTTTGCAATTGTCATTCTGTCGGAAATTGTAAGATTTTTAATGCCATTACCATGGAACTCTACAGACATGTAATTAGCTCCATCAGCCCCGAGCATGCCTATTATCCAGAGGATAAGATCCTTCGCGTAAACACCTGGTTTAAGCTTACCTGAAAGGTTTATCTTTATAGATTCAGGAACCCTGAACCAGGTCTCTCCCCGTTTCCAGATTCCGGCTGACTCAGTTCTGTCGATACCGGTTGCAAAAGCGTTAAATGCACCGGCAGTACAGGTATGACTGTCGCTTCCCACAATAAGCATCCCGGGTTTTGCATGGTATGCCATTATCTGGTGACAGATGCCCCGGCCCGCATCATAGAATTTACTTATCCCCTGATCATCAACAATATCCCTTATTTCCTGATACTGGGTTGCCAGCTTTGCGTCTGCAGGCGGTGCATTATGATCGAGCGCTATAAGCATTTGTCCGGGATCAGCAACCCTGACTCCTCCCATTTTCTGGAAAGTCTTATAAATACTTGCAGTATTATCATGGGTAAGAATAATATCAGGATGGGCAAAAACTATATCTCCTGCCCCTGCACCAAATATCTTCTCCGCAAATGTCATCGGCTTCATATTCTCTCTGTTTTATAATGATGATTACAGAAGTCCTCCATTTTTGTAGATCTCGTACTGGACCTCTGAAAAAGGTTCAGAATGTACACTTTTACCTGTTCTCAGGCTGGTTATTTCACCTGTAAGAAAATTTATCCTTACGTTATCATTTTCAGTTAATTCCAGTTCTGAAATGTTATTGCAGGCAAGGATCGGAAAAGCTGCGTTTATGGCATTCCTTTCATAAATGGCACCGAAAGACTCGGCGACTATAGCCTGTATCCCCAGTGATATAAAGCAATCGACTGCCTGCTGGCGGGAGCTTCCTGAACCGAAATTCCTGCCCGCAATGACTATATCACCTCGATGAGCTTCACTTGCAAAGTTCCTTAATCCCTCGAGGTTGTCAAATGTGTACTGACCCATTTCCTTTATTTCGGTAACTGAAAGGTACCTGTTATGATAGATCATATCAGTATCTATGTTGTCTTTTCTGATGACCCAGGCTCTTCCTTCCACAATATTAGGTCTTTCTGCAGCTTTTGATTCCCCGGGCTTCTTTGATGTCTGATCCGGGGTTGATGGTTTAATTAAGAACAGGGCGGGTTCTGCCGGTATCCTGTCAGGTGTTGTGATAAATCCTGCAATTGCAGATGCAGCAACTATCTCCGGAGACGCCAGGTAAACGCTCCCTTTTCCCTGCTTCCCCGGAAAATTCCTGTTTCCTGTACTTACAGTCACCTCACCGGGACCGTTCTGGCCTACCTGTCCTTCTGCACAACCAGCACATCCTGCATTTGAAACAAGCGCTCCTGATCTCTTGAAGATATCTATCAACCCTTTCTCAAGACATTCTTTCCATACGGAATCGGTAGCCGGAACAATTTTCAGGACAACCCCCGGAGCTACTTTTTTCCCTTTAAGGATATCAGCTGCTTTCTGCATATCTTCGATCCGGCCGTTGGTACAGCTTCCGATGAAGCCAGAGTCGATTTTCACACTATACAATTCAGAAGCATCAACAGCATCATGCGGTTGCCCGGGACGGGAAATCATTTGCCTGAAATCCGGTGCATTCAAATCAAAGGTCCTGCTGTAAAAGGCATCCTGATCAGCATAAACAGGTTTTATGTCCTTTTTAAATCGTTCTTTGAAATAACTGATGATCTGTCCGGATGGAGGGAAAAGGATTATTATCGCCCCCATTTCAGTCGCCATTGATGATATTGTGATCCTCTCATCAAGCGAAAGGTTTCCTGCAGCTTTACCGTATATTTCAACCGAACATCCGAGCAGTGAATTCGCACCGAATATCTTAAGGAGATTTAAAACAATGTCCTTTGCACTGACACTTGAAGGCAGATCTCCATTCAGATTGATTTTCACCGATTCCGGGATCTTGAACCATATCTTCCCCTTGTTCCACGCTGCTGCAATATCCATGTCGCCCATGCCCTGACCGAATGCACCGACAGCACCGAGTATGTTCGCATGGGAATCGGTCGATACAGCTGTTACCCCCGGATAAACGATCCCTTCCTCGATAAGGATATGTGTACCTATTCCGGAATTAATATCATAGACCTTCAATCCCTTTTCCCTGGCAAACAACCGGCATAAATGCTGATTTACCGCGTATTTCTGATCCGATCCTGCAGGATTGCAATCGAATGTAAAAAAGGTTCTCTGCGGATCCTCAATTTCCAGTCCCTTTTCCCTTATCTTTTTTACTACATTCGCACCGCCAAAATCACGCGCAACCCTGACATCAATAAAGATATCGACGATATCACCCGGCCTGACAATTTCCTGTCTGGAATGGCTTGCCAGGATCTTTTCAAGCATAGTCATTGCCATCTGAAAAATAATTTCATTTCTGGGCAAAGTAACTAAGAATCGGCGAATTATTTGAACTGGGCTCTGTAATCTCTTGGCGACAGACCTTCGGTCCTCAGAAATTGCTTATTGAAATTTGATATGCTTGAGAATCCGCATTCGGCAGCTACCTTGTGGATCTGGTATTCAGTTTCACGAAGCAGGTAGCAGGCCTTGTTAAGCCTTACCCTGTTCAGGTATTCAATAAATCCTGCACCGCAGTTCTTTTTGAAGTACCTGCTGAACGCGTAGGGACTCAAATGGGCCACCCTTGATATTCTCTCCAGCGAGATGTTTTTAGAATAGTTTTCCCTTATGTAGTTATATACTGCCGTCATTTTCTTGTTTCCGCGTTCGTCAAATGCCTGCTTGTAGTTCTCGGAACAAAGCGTGCTTCTTTTTTCTGAGGTGCATAAAATTTTCAGGAGGCTGAAGAAATGTATGACTTTTTCGATACCCTTGCTGGCTATCATTCGTGTCAGGCAGACTTCTGCATTTTTAGCATCTTCAACAGAAAAAGCCAGTCCTCTCTCAGATTCTATAAGCAGTTTTTTAACAGTGTGCATTTCATGCTGTGACAGGAGAGCCTCGCCCAGGGATGAAAGCTTGAAATGAAGGGTTATTCCCCTGTCCTGAGGGGTTAAAGGCTTAATTTTATAGTAATTCCAGCAGTGAGGGATATTGCTTGCTATCAGCACCAGGTCGTACTGGTCAAAAAGTTCGACACTGTCACCGACAATCCGTGTACCGTTGCTTTTTGTATTCAGGGTAATCTCATATTCAGGGTGAAAATGCCAGAACCCGTTTGTGTCGGTTATGTATTCAGCCCTGAAGCCTCCTGAATCATCATATGAAATCTTCTCGAGTTCAGCGACCATTGTTGTTAGAACAATAGTGAATATCAGGTTACTATCAAATTTAAACAATATTTTGTCAACTCCCTGTATGCTTTCATCAATATAAAACACTATTTCATCAAGGAACATGAAAATACTACAAGCAATATTTTTTCTTATTGCTTTGATTATAATATTATTTTTTATAAATTTGTTCCTAGCTCATGCTATTGGTATAAGAGGAGAAAGAAAGGGTTGAGAGTGAAAATCATCAGGATTGTATTGCAGACATTGACTTTCACATCTGGAACCTAAGGATCAGCGCCAGCTTACCATGGTTCCGTCCTTTTATCAGACAGTAGACACGGGAATTATCTCACTAATAAAGCCCGCTCCCTGATTTTCACACAACCCTCTCTCCTCTTATTTTTTTATCCCCTTTATACTTAAATATTTCTACATTTCCGGCGCTTTTGATTTAAATTCCTAACAATATGATTAAAATTCTGTTATCTTTGTTCATACCGCATATCCGGGGAACCTGACCGAGAACTTTACATTATTGCTGAATGAAAACCTACATCAGGAGGAGGGAAAAGAACGATAACCTGATTGTTCTCTATGGAGGCTGGGGTACTGACGAAAACGTTTTTGCTCCATCATGCAATGATGATTTTGATTTTATCCTCTTTTACAACTATTCAGCTGATGAAGCCCTTGTACTTCCTGAAACAAAAACCTACAAGTCCGTTATCCTTATAGGCTGGTCACTTGGAGTATGGGCCGCCGAATACCTTTCGCCCAGGACCGGGATAAAGCCTGACATCACTATCGCAGTCAACGGAACGCCTGTTCCTGCTGACAATCATTACGGCATTCCCCTGAAAGTCTTTGAAGGCACGCTCAACAATATCAACGAGCTGAGCATGGAGAAGTTCTATCTCAGGATGTTTGGAAACAAGAAAAATTATCTCAGGAACATTGACAGGATCCCGCACAGATCAATGAAATCGCTTCATGACGAGCTGAGATGGCTGTACAACAGGATAATGGAGCAGACGGACTCAGGATTCAGGTGGGATTATGCTGTCATAAGCGAAGGAGACAGGGTTTTCCCGGCTAAAAATATGAATGAGTACTGGCAGAAGAGACCTGATACCAGGCATATTGTCCTGCCTCTTCCTCACTATTTCTTCCACGAATGGAACTCTTTCCTTGATTTTGCCGAATACGTAAAAACATTCGGTGAAAAAAAGAGAGCCAAGGCTGCAAGGCAAAAACTCCCGGCCACGTGATTGATTCTCTTAAAAGAGGGATAAGCGGTTAAAGATCCTTTACAAGTATATTGGAATTCGAAGCGGAAATCATGCTGTCGAACTTCTCGAGCATGGATGTTATTTTATTATACTCCTTGCTCTTTACAAAGATCTGATGTTCAGTGCCTTTTTTGTCGAGGCGTTCCAGAACGAAGCTCACGGTCATCCTGTTGATATCCATTGCAGGCTGGAACAATCTCTCTGCATGCTCATTTTCATGGATCATGGAGACCAGGCTGACACCGGCAAGATCCTGAAGGATATCCATCACAAGTCTAACAGGGATCTTGAGGGCAGCTGAGATTTTTTCCGCTCCTATCGGTTTTTCTCCGGCCGAGAAGTTCTTCGTGACTATGTTCATGATCATCAGCACCAACGCCCGCTTCTCATAATTACTCACATTAAGCGCTTCAGATTCATACTCATAGCGTGAAACATTCTGGTTCGCAAAAGAAAGCTCCGCACCTATAAGCACGATAGTCCAGCTTGCCTGAAGCCATATTATGAAAAGAGGGATTGCAGCAAAGCTTCCGTAGATTGTGCTCAATTTCGAAATCCCGAACTGAAGGTCGATATAAAGCCACTGCAGAAACTGAAGAACCGTACCTACAATTATGCCTGATACTAGAGCAGGAAGGAACTTCACCTTTGTATTGGGCATAATCATGAACAGAATTGTCAACCCTATTGCTGACAAAAGATATGGAGCCAGTTTTACAAGGAATGTGACCATTGGTTTAAAAACATCAAGGATCGACGATCTTGTGATAAAACCTGCCAGGTCAGTGCTGATAAAAACCGTAATGCTGCTCGAGAGTATCAGGAAAACGGGTGCAATAAGCATTATTGTAAGGTAATCCGTGAATTTACGGTACCATGGCCTTGATGACCTGATCTGCCAGATATGGTTAAATGAACTTTCAATCTGCTGGAGCAATGACATGACTGACCAGAACAGAATGATCACACCCACACCGGCAATATAACCTCCTCTTGTCTGCTGAAGTGCATTCCTGGCTTCCGTCAGCAGCCAGTTCAGAACCTCGGGCTGAGACTGAAATTCCTTTGTTACAAGTTGTTCCAGATTCTGGTCAAGTCCAAAGCCTTTTGCTATTGCGAAAGCAATTGCTGCCAGAGGAATTATTGTCAGTAGCGAATAAAACGTAAGTGAAGATGCCCTTAGCTGGACTTTATCGTTCATAAAGCCCCTTGCAGCAAGCACTGCTATCCGAAGCTGTTTTATCAGGAAGGATTTACCCCTTGATATATCAGATAATGATGTATGCCATATAACATCATTTATGTGCTTGATTTTGTCAAGGGTCCATTTCACCGGCTTTGCCATATCCTTAACCTGATTCATCGGGGCTCAAATATACTAAATACGTCAATATGGTCCGATTATTATATCGAATCAGGCGGTATGTTGAAGAATGGCAATATCTTTCTCCTCCGGTGGATCTCCCTGTACGTGCAGAACATGCTGATCTTGTAAAGTTCAAAAAGTGGCAGACAGGCTTTAGCTGAATCAAGGCGTATTTCCATTCTTTCTCTGTACCGGATGAACACGCCTGCCAGAATCCTGGTAAGGTGGAAAAACCTTAATGCCCTGTAAATACGAAGCAGCCTTACTGTTGAATAAAATGTCCATTTATCTGTAACAATATCATAAAGCTTGCTCAGGTTTTCAATGCTGGCTTTCGTCTTGGTAAGATATTCCTTGTTTGATTCAAGACCTTCATGAATTAATCCGTTGTCGATATGGAAGATCCCAATTCCTGCTTTTTTCAGCTGGTAGCTGAAGAGAGTGTCCTCATGACCATATTGCTTGAGCTCTTCATAAAATCTAAGCTTGGAAAAAATTGTCCTGTCAATCAGAACATTAAAAGTAGAAAAGCTGGAATAAGGATGCTTGTTCCTGTCACGTGCCTTTAACTGTTCTCTCTTCCTTCCGTATTTCCACCTGAGGATCTTATCGGGGTCGCCCGGACGGCTGGCCTTGTAAAGTATCCCGCCGCAGATAACTCTTCCCGAGGAGATATTATCGAGCCAGTTATGCATATACATCTCCGCTGTGCCAGGAATCATTGTATCAGCATCGATAAACAAAAGATAGTCGCCTGTCGATTCTGAAATGAGGCGGTTCCTGATCGAAGCCCTGCCTATGTTCTTTTCCGCTGAAACGACTTTGACTTTATCTCCGGCAAGCAAATTGTATTTCTTCCTGAACTCTTCAGATGAACCATCGTCTCCAATAATGATCTCACAGAACTCCGGGACCTTTTCCATTCCATCCTTCATGCTGTGAACCAGGGCAACAATATCATAATCATTCACCGGAATCAGGATAGAAATCTTCATTTCGAACGAAGGTGAGGGTTATCATGCCAAAAATACAATTTATTTCGAACATTCGGATTTCCGGCTTTGGCAAAGAAATTGCAATGACTAATTTTGCTATCAATTAATTTTAGCCGCATCCGCTATATGAGCAGATTAATTTTCAGCCTGTTCCTCCTGACCGGAATTTCCATCTGTACCGGGGCACAACTGAACAACGGATATGAAATAAATGTAATTATTTCAGGACTGCAGGATTCTTCCATATACCTGGCTTACCACCTTGGCGACAAGCAGTATGTAAAGGATACAGTTAAACTCAACAGCCTGGGTTCAGGAGTGTTTATAGGGAATGAGCACCTGCCTGAAGGAATTTACATGATAGTGCTTCCCGGAAGGAAATATTTTGAAATGCTGATGTCAGCGGACCAGTATTTTTCGGTTTCCTGCTCCATAAAAGATTATCAAAATACTCTGAAATTTACAGGTTCTGATGAAAACACAGCTTTCATAGATTACCAGAGGCGATGGACACAACTTCAGAACAGGGCTTCAGCCATCACCAAGAGATTACAGAATAACAGGCAAAATCCCGATTCTCTCAGGATACTTTCAGGGATGCAAAAAACACAGGAAGATTCGATGGTATCATATCTTCACGGCGTCGCGCAGGAGAATAAAGGAAGTCTTTTGGCTGTACTTGTAAAAGCTATGCTTCCTGTCGAAGTCCCTCCTGTTATTATTCCGCCGGGAGCAAAAAATCCTGATTCGTTAAGATGGTTCAGATCATATCTCTACAACAAAAATCATTTCTTTGACAATATCGATCTGAACGATGAAAGACTGGTCAGGACTCCTATTCTGCAGGCCAGGCTGAATACCTTCTTTACAAATGTCGTGATACAGTCGCCTGACTCCATTAACAGGGAGATTGACAAGCTGATCAATAAGGTAAAAAACAATCACGCTGTATTCCAGTTCGTTTCCGTGTTCCTTTTCAACCATTTCCGCGAAAGCGAAGTCATGGGGCATGATGCTGTTGTGGTCAAACTCGCTGACGATATTTACCTTTCAGGCAAAGCTGACTGGGTTAATAACGAATTCAAGGATGAGCTCAGGAAGGAGGTTGACCTGATAAGACCGAACCTGATAGGTAAGAAAGCCCATAACCTGGTGATGGATTCCTACAAGGGAATATTTGTTTCGCTTTACGATGTCGAAAAGGATTTCATTGTCCTCTATTTCTGGGAGCCCAACTGCGGCCATTGCCAGGAAGCGACTCCAAAGCTTAAGGCCTGGTATGAAAAGGCAAAGAATACAGGAATTGAGGTTTTTACCGTATGCACCACCGCTGACCGGGAAAAGTGGGAGAAATACATTGAAGATAATAAGCTTACCTGGATCAACGGCTGGGATCCTGAGCGAAAATCAAATTTCGGATATTATTATAATGTCACCTCGACTCCGATGGTATATATCCTTGACAGGAATAAAACCATAATTGCAAAAAAGCTGAGTGTAGAGGACATTGGTCCATTTATTGACAATTACAGGAAATACTTCAGGAAATAGGGTCGTTGTTCCTTATCCATGCTATCAGATCATAAATATTTCCGAATTCGTGGCTCTCAGTCTCCTTCAGGCATTTCCATTTCTGATCAGGTTCTGACGGAGCATCAATTTCGATTAATCCACTTCCTGCATCTATATAATAACCTGCCCTTGTGACTGCTTTCTCGGTCCAGTATCTTATATCTCCTTCGCCTCTGACCGCAACCGGACCTTTCTCCTGATGTCTTATTGTAAAGCTTCCGTCATGCGGGTTGTAACCCACCTTTGTCTCATCGAAAAGGCTTCTGAATGCCCCTGTAAGCATGATGTCCTCCGGAGCTCCTTCCAGCAGCCCGTCATCCCTCATCATCCATATCTTGTCGGACTGGCTTATTGCGTTTGAGAAATCATGGGTTGAAAAAACAATTGTTTTCTTCTTTTCCCGTGTTAGCCGGTGGAGAAGGTGCATTATCTCGATTTTATTGCTGATGTCGAGGAACGCAGTCGGTTCATCCATCACCATTATATCGGCGTCCTGTGCAAGGACCATGGCAATCAGTGCTCTTTGCCGTTCTCCGTCAGATATTTCGTTTATATTCCTCCTGGAGAATTCCGAAAGCCCGGTCTTGGCAAGTGCATCGAGGATGACTTTATGATCAGATTCTTCAATTTTCCCGAACCAGTCGGTATGAGGGAATCTGCCCAGTGATACAAGATCGTAAACTTTCATGTTGCTGACCCTCACAGGCTCAGTCGATATATACCCAACCCTTGATGAAAGCTGAATGCGCGAATATTCAAATATATTCCTGCCCTCGATCTCGATCTTTCCGTCGATTACCGGTTGCAGTCCTGCGATCGTTCTCAGGAGAGTGCTTTTCCCCACTCCGTTCCTTCCGATAACAGCGATCAGTTCACCTTTGAGGCCTGTCCCTTTCAGCGGAGGAAGCAAAATCTTTTTTTTCTTTCCTGAAAAGTAACCGATCCCCAGTGAATCAAACGACAATATTTTTCCTGTTTCAATGCTCATCAGAATATTTCGGAATATCGCTGGTTCCTCAGGATAACCCAGATCACCACAGGAATGCCAATAAGAGCTGTGATAGAATTAACAGGTAACACATTATCTGAACCGGGCATCTGGGATATGATGTCGCTTATCAGCATTATGACAGCTCCGGCAAGCAAGGTTCCCGGAATCAGTACTTTATGATCGGAAGTTCTGAAGACAATCCTGGCAACATGAGGGACAGCTATGCCAATAAATCCTATCGGTCCGCAGAATGCTGTTATGGTTCCGGTCAGTATGCTGGTTCCTGCAATTATTGCTATACGGGAAAGGCTGATATTGAGGCCAATGCTTCTGGCATAATTTTCTCCGAGAAGAAGGGCATTGAGCATCTTGACTGAAAAAATGCTTGCCAGTACACCAACTCCTACTGATATCAGTAATACACCCATCTGTGAAGAAGTAATATTCCCGAGATTGCCCATTGTCCAAACGATATATGCTTTCAGCATTGATTCGCTGCTGAAATATTGCATTATTCCCACAACTGCGGAAATACCGCTTGCGAGCATTATTCCAAGAATAAGAACGGTCATTATATTCCTGACCCTTCCGGAGATGAACATTATCAGGAGCATAACCAGTCCTGCCCCGATCCATGAAGCGCCAGCAATTGCCCAGTTGCCTACAGAATGGATGTTGTCGGGTGACATGGATGATGAAAATCCAAGCAATACAATTGCCACACCAAGACTTGCTCCCGAGCTTATACCCAGAACATAAGGTCCTGCCATCGGGTTCCTGAATAACGTCTGCATCTGCAATCCACTTACCGACAGTGCCATACCAACACATATTGCAGTAATGGCTTTCGGCAGCCGGAATTTCAGAAGTATCGTCCTTGCAATAGTTTCAGTGTTACCGAAAAGAGCATCTATTATATCCCCGGGTTTAAGGCTGACTGATCCCAGAAACAAATCGAGCAGGAACAACACCAATATAAGAACCAGCGTGACTGTAAAGATCATGCTGGTCCTTGTCTTTCTATTTCTGATGACAATATTGTCTGTTTCTGCGGTTACTTCCATTATGGTTGTCAGTTCAGCTTTTTATAATACACGAGGTTCCTTCCCTGGAACAGGTCAGGATGCAGAATAGACGCAATATCAGCAAGGATCACATCAGGATTGACCGTACCTCCTTCCCAGTAATCATTACCTCCATCCTTATTGATTCTGAGTGTGTTGTTGAAAACCATTTTATCCCGGAAAGGTGGAAGTTCAGCAAGTCGGGTATCGATTGCCAGAATGTCCTTCAGTGATTCGGCTACCCCTGTATTCAGCCAGTATCCGGCTGCCAGAGCCTTTATATAAACTGACTCGGGAGATAATGGCATTGAGTAACGTGATTCAGTTTCTTCCCAGAGGTAATCACCTCCGGCATCCCGAATCAGATTTGATATGTAGCTGTTGCCGGGAGAGATATACCAGGTATCCTTGAAAGGAAGCCCAAGAAGCACTTTCGGCCTCTCCTTTATGCCGGCTTTTATATAATCCCTTAATTTGTTATATCTGGACTCTACCCGTCCGAAAATCGAATCAGCCTTCTGCTTCTTACAAAAAAGCTCACCGATTGCTTTCAACCATTCTGCCTTTCCAAGAGGATTGTCCTCGAGATAATCAGCATCGAAAAATACCGGAACACCAAGTTCCCGGAGCTTTCCTATATAGCCGGCAGACTCGCTTCCAATTCCATATACTATTACAATATCGGGATTAAGATTCATTATCAGTTCCTTGTTCAGATTGTCATCATATCCGACTTCCCTGATAATTCCCTCCGCAGCTTTCTCCGAAAGATCCCTGTCAAAGATGAGCCTTGTCCCTGAGAAGCCGGCAATGGACCGGGATTCACCAATTGCCGATATCATTGAAAGATGAGTGGTAGACATGCATACAATCCTTCTGACCGGAACATGTATGACATATGATTGATCAATCCCTGCAGGAGCCTGGATTCCTTCCGGAACAAGGTACCATGTTTGCACAACTCCGCTCGCGCCCTGCCACGGATCAATGACAGAGAGCTGCGAATACCCCTCCAATGATACTAATTTAAACCTCTTCGCATAAGAAATAATGGGCTTTTCAGCATTTTCAGGCTTTTCAACTGGTAAACTCTTCCCCCTGCCGCATGATAACAACAAAAACAGAATAATGGTCTGAAATAATATAATGACCGACCGCATTCGGATTACATGCTTTCTTGTCACAGAATTCATTGTATGCTGGAATCTGGATTGTATTTATAACACATGTTTCCGGGAATAATGTCAGCCTGCATTACATAAAGCAAAGCTCCTGATGAATTATATCTTAAAATATTACCTCTTTTTTGATAGTCGGCTGCATCGGTCACAAATATCTCGCCATTACCCGGATTTACTGCGATCCTGTAAAAATTATATCCGGCCTGCGGAATAAAAATTCCCGTCGGCAAATTAACTGCATCCACACTCATCCTCCTTACGCCATTCCAAAGAAAATAAAGAGTTCTTCTATCCCCGGATATCTGGAGGCTGGTTGGGGAATCAGTTATTGAAGGAAATATAAATCTTTTCTCAACCATGTTGTTAAAAGTACTTATCCCTACGAGCTCTGCATAATGATCCCGTTTCCATCCGCCATTGCAGAGAACCCAGAGAATACTGTTCCCGTCCAGGACCATGCTTTCAGGTTCCATACCTACTTCAATTGAGTCAACGACCTGATCATCGGCCGTATTGATGACCATAACCTTGTTCCCTCCCACCCAGTTTGCGACATAGGCTGCAGAGGAATGCAAAACAATCTGTTCCGAGGTATGCTTTAGATTTATATAGCCTGAAATCGTTTTTGATGCAATGTTCAATATGGTGATCGAATCGGAAAACAGGCTGGTAACATATGCTTTTGCATCGCTCAGAAAGGCCATATATCTTGGTGATTTGATCCCATCATATGTTGTCACCGATTGCATGTAATTCTGATCAGCCACCTCTATCTTTCCTGAATTGTTCACTATGATGTATGCGTTGCTACCAAGGATGCTGACTGAATACGGTATATCACCTAACGGACGCTTATTTACAGCCTCAAAAACATTGTTATAGACTTTAATGGAGTCGTAGGAAAAAAAGGAAAGTGATCCGTTCCCCGCCCTGAAATTGCCTTCATTTACTATGAAAAAACCAGGACCGGATAAATAGGAATCGGGCACATCGATTATTTCCGGATTCGTATCCTTTAGGCAGGAACTCACCAGAAATACAATCGCAGCTGTAAATATTATTTTATTCATAGTTTACTTGTTTAACTGAAATACAACAGAAAATAAATAGGCCCTGCCAGGCATCGGATAGTACGCGATACTCTGGTAGTTTGCATCGAAAATATTCTCAGCACGCAGACTGAAATCACATCTGACTTTATCGGATACCATATTGTAACCGATATCCAGATCAGTAACCGAATATCCGGGAAGATATTGTGTATTATCAGGGTTAAGATATCTTCTGCTGAAGTAATCTGAATTGATTGAAGAATGAAGATGGAACCACCTTAATTGTAATGACGCAACCAGCTGGTTTACAGGAACATAAATAATCTGTCGTTCAGCCTTGCCATTACCATCCGTACCATTATGGTTATTTATCGCTTTTGTCAGCGTGTAGCCTGCATTAAGCCCTGCCATGAATTTTCCTGAAGTGAACTCTATTTCTGCATTTGATTCGATGCCGGATGTCTTCAGTTCACTGATGTTCCTGGCCACCCAGTAGGTGTATTCCCCGGGTTGCCACTGGATCATGTTATATATGTGATTCCTGAAGCAAGTAAGGTCACCTGCCAGCCTGACACAGGATCCAAGGTTACCTGACCACTCACCTGTAATTTCAGCTGTATAACCGGATTCGCTTCTCAGATCGGGATTTCCTCCCGGCATCCAGTACATTTCATTCATTGAAGGGATTCTTGAATTCTTTGAAATCTTTGCTTTTATTTTGAAATTTCCCACAGGAAGAATGCGATACTCTGCGCCAGCTGAAAAATCAGGCGTAAGGAATCTGTTATCATATATAGTTTCCCGAAGGATGATTTCGGTGACCAGAAGCGGAGTCAGGTGCGTTTCGCCTGAAATATAAATCGCGGCAGTATTGCGCCCTTTGCTGCCTGAGTAATTGTTTGTCTTAACAAAGTTCATTTCCCCGGTCAATCCAATCCTGATATTATTTTTTTCACCAATGCTTCTCTTCAGATCACTCTTTAAGATCATTCTGCCCGATTCGTTTCTTGAATCGACAGAAGCCACAGTATTTGAATAATAAAGCTTATCGGAAATATAAGCTGCAACAACATCCAGGTCTGTCCTCCCTCTTTCTGTATTGTAGCTCATCATTGTCCTGAATGATTCATCTTTCTGGTTTTCGCACGGATTGAGAGGCTGGGTCGTCATTGGCACGGGAATATTCCTGAATTCTGATTGGTACCATAATTTGGCAGAGGCTTTGCTCCGGGTGCCTTTCAGGTAAAGTTCCTGGATCAAGCCTCTCTGGTAAACCTGGCTGTCTTTCCTTCTTTCCCTGAACGGGACAGAAGTTAAAACATCATTGATATAACTGAAATTGTTCCTGGCATCCCTGATAAAAGCCCTGGTCACCGATTGAAACCGGTTGGTTCTCACTTTTGCCTTTAACAGACCTGAATACCTGCCGTAACTGCCGGCAGCAGGACTAAGAAGCAGCGAGTTTTTTCCCGACCAGTCAGGCTTTGTTTCCAGATTAATGATGCCTCCTATCCCTCCGTTATTCAGGCTCATGGATGCACCGCCATAAAAGACATTCACATCATCGATAAATCCTGCAGGCACAAGGGAAAGATCGAACTGCCCCAGCATAGGATTATTCAGGCTTATACCATTCCATGCCACCTGGGTTTGACTGGCAGATGTACCTCTTAATGAGGGCACTGCAATTCCTCCCTGGTCGTATGTTTTAATAAAGACGGATGAATTTTCAGAAATGAGATCCGCCAGGGAACGTGCATAGTACCTGTCTATAACCGTTGAATCAATGCTGATCACTTTGGATCCTGTTTCATGATGTCCGGATTTTATCCCATTAATGATCACTTCCTTTATCTGGATAGTATCATTATTGAATGATAATTGTCCTTGAATACAGGGCGGCATCAGAATGATCACAATATAAAAGAAGCCTTTTTTCAAGATCAATCTTCATTTCAGGCATCCCGGGGAGTTTTTTGCAGGAATCATTGCGTGATTCTTTGCTTTTTATCCCGAAAGCGTTGAACATAATATTTGTTTCTGGCAGGTCTTCTGACTTATCCCGGCTCTGGGAAGCCTTCCCATAGCGCCGATGCGCCACAGTGGCAGGTGTTTCCCAAAGCCTTCATCACGCTTTTGCGTGACCGGGCATCACAGCAGCGGGTACTGTTGCGGATTCAAACCGCATTCCCTTTTCATGGGTCTGTTGGCCGGATAAAAACATTTTTATTTTAATAAAGGTCCTTATCAACAGGCCCACACCAGAACAGATCAAAGGTACTTTATTTTCAAAAATGATCAAGTATGGTAAATAAACATTTATTAACCATCCTCGAGAAGATGAACAATCCCGGTCTTATGTCAGTTGGTTAGCAGCCTGATATTTTTAAGTATCTGCTGAGCGATCCCGATTTTGTATCCAGAGGACGAATAAACAATATTGCCATCGTTATCTACCAGGATTATAAGAGGATAGCTTATCGTTGGGGCCAGATCCTTAAGACCGGAGCTCTCGAGGATGCCGGGATCAATATCAGAACGTGAATAAGAATTTGATGGCAGACCATTGGATTTGCGTGGGTTGAATAATACACTATCAGTACCTGAGGCGGTTGATAAAAAAATAAAGCATCCTCCCCATTTATCAAATTCATCTTTCAGCAGAGGGAGATCATTAAGAAAGTGCTTTGTAGGTTCCCTCTCCGGTTCTATCCAAGCAAGGACAGCTCCTTTTCCGGAATTCCGGCAATTACCCTCTTCAGTTATCCTGTCAAGTGCATTCTTATCAAGGGTCCCTTCAATCAGCGGCTTCCCGGAAGCCTTCCTGAGCTTCACTTCAAGCTTCAAATGCTTGTCAGGAGCGAGGTTAAAAAAGGTGATGCCTGAAAGTACTCCTCCGTCGTTGAGCCTGTTACCTGTCACCAACATATAATTGCCGGCGGTAAGTTCAAGCTCATCCCTGAAATCAGTTATTTTCATATTATCAGGATATTCCAGGGTGTTGTAACGGCCGTTCTCCAGCCTGGCAAGGGTAAAATGAACATAATATTCCGGAACAGGATTGGTCTCTCCGGAGAACAAACGGATATGTCCTTTCATTTCCACGGGTTTGCTTTCATCGTTGAAGTAAACATCATTCCACTTTCCGTCAAGGAAATACTGTGGTCTGTTGCTACCGGGCTCAAGCCGTGACGGTATGCCAAGGCTTCTGCAGGCTGACACAAAAAATATGCACCTTGACCAGGGATCCGCAATTTTTAAATCGTATGTTCCACGCGGTGTCAGCGGAGTCCGGTAATAGTTTTCATCATCTGTGATCTTTATTGAGGTGTTTATGTATTTAACTGCAGCTAGCGGATCTTTTACAACATTCGTTGACAGATCTGCAGGAAGGTTCTTAAGTAAATATTCCCTGTAAGCAACCAGCATCTCATTAGCTACCCTTGGATTCAGAATATAATTCACAAACAATTCACTTTTCGTATCGAGTTTATAAGGATTCTTAACATTCTTAAGGTGATCCTCAAGAACTGATGCTTTTGTATCCCTGAGGTCTTTTTCAGCTATTGATCCGAGTAGTGAAATTGCAAGTTCCCTGTCATTGTCAGAAGTTCGTTTAAGGAAAGCAATGATTTCCCTGTAATTACCCATGCTTTTCTTTATCAGGGAAACTATCCGGGCAGTATCTGTATTGAGCTGAACTGCGATGGCTTTTGCCTCTCCAGGTTTGATCCATGAGTCAGTATAAGCTTCGCGAGTTTTATTCTCTGCGTTTACCCTTTTAGTATTCATCGCGACAAGTTCCTTTGAAGGTCCTTTAAAAGGAGACGGCACCGGTGGCACACTAAGATCGAGGTTCAAAATTCCTTGTTCAGGCGGCTTATCATTTAAGCTTAATCTTAGTGTATCGACGTCAGTGACAGAGATCTTGCCGAATGCGAAATCATTTCCCTTTCTCGCCCAGATCAGCAGATCGCCGAATCCGGTCTCAAAACTACTGAGACCTTTCGTATCGGTCATGACTGTCGTAAGCGGATAGAATTCAGCATAATTGTAAAGCTTATATTCCACATAAGCATCAGGAACGGCTTTCCCCATTGCGTCTGTTACCTTCACCCATATCCTTTTTGTGGAAGCATAGCTGGAAAGATTGTTTACTTCAGAGTATAGCCTGAACTTGTTAATATAATTTTCGTCACCGTAGCCTGCCCCGAAAGATCTAGTGTGGATGAGCATTGCCCTTCTTGCAGGTTCGGTGAACCAACCTCTGTCGAGTACTGGTTCAGGTTCGCAGGCTCCCATATAATGCCATTTCCCCTTGATCCAGACTTCAACCCAGGCATGATTGTCGTCAGTGTGAGCCCACCGGGGCGTGTAGACCTGACGGGCAGGGATCCCTGCTGCCCTGAGTGCGCTTACGGTAAATGTCGATTCCTCTCCGCATCTTCCCCTTGCCGAAAGAATAGTACTCATCGGGCCTGAAGTACGGATATCCGAAGGCTGGTATGTTACTTTCTCATGACACCAGTGGTTTATTTCAAGAGCAGCATCAGCCATATCCAGACCCTTTATTCTTTCGGATATTTCATTATGGTATTTTAATCTGAATGAATCGAGGTTTTCATTATTGACCCGGCAGGGAAGAACATAATGAAGGAAGATATCCCCGGGAATTGAATCTCCCCAGGTGGTTCGTTCCCTTGTCTTCAGGGCAATTTTTACATTTTCAAGGAAGAATTCCCCGGTATAGTCTGCCAGGTCGCTGAGGGGCATAAAAGCTAAGATGAACTTAAGCCCTTCGGATTGATCTGCAGTCAACTTCCGGTTAAAGACATTAAAAAGAGCATCTTTTCTTTCTGCTGCCAGTGACTTATGTCTGATGAATGCAGAATCAACTGTTTCCCTGTATGATTTGTCTGAGATTAAATGATGATCCAAACAACCCGTTGCTAAAATAACAGCAGCGGCCAGGAAAGAAAATGAGTATTTTATCATTAAGAATATTAAATGGTGCCGCAGGAGTTTCTGATAACAAGTTCAGGTGTGATATTAACCTGCCTCTTATACTTGCTGTTACCAGAGTTCTTTACTTCTGACCAGATCATATTTGCAACCTTCAGGGCCATTCCGGTAAAGGGTTTTTTCAGGCTTGTAACAGGTGTAAACATCAGATCGAATCCGATCCCCTCTTCCATTGAAATCAAAGCAATATCCTGAGGAACACGCAGGTTCTTTTTCCTGAGGAAGGACATTATTCTGTAAACCAGATCGGAATGAAGAATAACCATCACATCAGCGCTGTATGGAGGCCGCATAAATTTCTCAAGCTCACTGAAGTCAATGTCAGAGCTGATTATATGGTTGTTCAGTTCAACATGGACAGGCTTGTTGAGACCAGTCTTCTTTCCAAGTGCCTGCCTGAGCAGTCCGACGACATCACTACCGTCATAAGTCGTATTCTTATAACTTACCAGCAGGACGTTTTTATATCCGAGCTTTTCAATATGATCGGCAACCCGCTGTGCCCCTTCAGTCATATCTGTACAAACGGTATTCAGACGAAGCATCCTGACGCATTTCTCCAGAAGGACAAACGGATATCCCGTTGATCGCAATGAACGTATTGTATAGTCATCTGCCGCATCACCGACGAGAATAAGTCCGCTGTAGAATTTTCTGAAAGCACCTACAAGACGATTGTATCTGCGGTCGTCCGGATCTTTCGTGATAACTGAAAATCCAACACCGATACTGGCAAATGCTTTCTGCAGTAAAGGAGTGATTTCATAAACAAACTGATCGTGAAGTGAAGGAACTATCATTCCAATAACACCCGGTTTTTCATCAACAGGCAAAGTTTCCTGCGAATCCCTTGCAAGGTCAAAATAACCCATCTGTCTTGCAAGAGCAAGCACTTTTTCCTGGGTATCTTTCCTTATGCCATGCTGGTCGGCTTTGTTGTTTAAGACAAGCGACACTAAAGTGCTGGACACGCCGAGTCTCTCGGCGAGATCTTTGTTTTTGACTTTTTTCCCCATTTTTTCCCCAAAAATTGGATGAAATAAATTTAGGACAAATTTTCTTCTAAAACACTGCTTTAAGAAAATTTAACAAATAACCAGGCTTCTAATAAATTCAGGATATAGCGATTCTTCTAAACAATTTGCAAGTTAATAATTAAAAGTTTAGTCAGCAGCTATCTTTTAGGAGGCTGAATACCTCTAGCTTTTGCTGCTTCCTCAAGACGCTGCTGCCATTTTGATTTTTTGAATGGCTTCTTTTTATTCTCCTCCAGCGTGGTTAAAACTTTACTTACATCTATGAACCTCTTTGACAAAAGGTTCTGAAGATACGTAATAACATTGGCCAGCAGATAATAATAAGTAAGTCCCGATGGCAGGTTGTTCATAATAAACATGAACATTACCGGCATTGTATACATCATCATCTTCATACCCGGCTGATCCTGGCTCGGAGTTGAGCCTGTCATCTTCATTGTGATGATTGTGGACAGTGTCATCAGGATAGTGAACAGGCTTATGTGGTCACCATACAGAGGTATCCTGAAGGGCAGATTGAGTATTGAATCGTATGTTGACAGGTCGGTAGCCCACAGGAAGTGCTGCTGACGCAATTCTATCGACACGGGGAAGAACCTGAACATTGCAAAAAGTATTGGAATTTGCAGGAGCTGAGGAAGGCATCCTCCCATCGGATTTACTCCTGCTCTCTTGTAAAGGTCCATGGTTGCCTGCTGCTTTTTCATTGCATCTTCCTTTTTTGGGAATTTCTTCCCAAGCTCATCAACCATCGGTTTCAGTACCTGCATTTTGGCGGTGGACTGATATGATTTAAAGGTAAGCGGCAGAAGGACTATTTTGATAATGATAGTTAGGATCAGGATTATCAATCCATAGCTCCTGATGTATCTCTCAAGCCACTTAAATACAGGAATAATAATGAATCTGCTAACCCATCCGATTATATTTTTGCCGAGGAAGACCAGCTTATCAAGCTCCATACCTTCCTTGCGCAATGTAGGTATGTCGTTGGGACCGTAATATAACCTCATGGCCATTGAGCTTGATTCAGCAGAGTTCAGGGGCACTCCTACCTCGGATGTATAATACCTTATATATTTATTCGAAGCCGGTGTTTTGGTCGAAGTTATTGATCCGTTCAGGAAGTAATCCTTACTGATCAGAGCAGATGAAAAGAACTGATCCACAAAGGCCACCCAGCTCAGTTTTGTTGTAATGTCCTTCTTTTCCACCTCCTTTTGCTGCCTGAGCTTGAGCCATTCAACGTCATCCTGATAATACTTATACTTTATATTGGTATAGTTCTCCTCATTCAGCCTTCCCTTTTCCTGCTGAGGCACATAGATCCTCCAGTCAAGCGTCACGTTGTTCTGGTTCGACCCCAACACACTTTGTAAAGATTTGAAGGTCACATCAAAGTCGACCATGTATTTATCAGGCGCAAGAGTGTATTTGTATTCAATGTATCTGTCATTCCCTGCGGCGAGCCTGAGAATGACACTCTGTGGCTGATTTGTAACGAGATAATCTCTTTTGTCTTCCATTGGCTTAAAATAAAGCTCATTGGTCTGTATAGCTTTATTATCGGCCGTAAAGAAATTGAAGCCGAAAACCGTGGAGTCTCCCGAGAAGAGGACTAACGGCAGGGAATCATAGGTCCTGTAATCCTTAAGGCGTGCCGAGTATACCCTTCCTCCCTTAAGCGATATTCTCAGTTCGAGTTTATTGTTTTCAATTGTAATAAGACCTGTGTCACCTTTTATTGAGCCTCCGAATACGCCATACTTACCTGAATCGATTACGCCTTCTGATGTAATCTTCTGTAGCTGAGCCTTTTCCGGTTCAGTTAAGCCTGTCGTGTCTTTCTTAGCCGGAGCATTGACAAATCCGAGTTTCTGGTTGATCTCATTTACCCTGGCCACCGCGTCCGGCTGATTTGGCTTGTACCGGAGCGCATTAATATATTCTGCCCTTGCATTTTCAAGATCTCCGGCTTTATAAAGGGAATCGGCGACAGCCATGACCTTCCTGTACGATTTGGTCATCCTGCTTCCGTTATACAGGCTGAAGCCGATAAAAATTGCAAAAATTAAAATTAAACCTGTTACTGTATTCTTATCCATTCAATTACTATAATGTCATTAAAAAATATTCCTGTTATTCAATACATGCCCTTATGAAATCGACGAAAAGGGGATGGGGGCTCATGACAGTGCTGCTGTATTCAGGATGGAACTGCACTCCAATAAACCACTTATGCGAAGGTATTTCGACTATCTCAACAAGCTTTGAATCCGGATTTATTCCAACAGGCACCATCCCGTTTTTTTTGAAATCATCAAAATACTTATTGTTGAATTCATACCTGTGCCTGTGTCTTTCCACTATTTCCGACTTGCCATAAATACGGTATGTAAGTGAATTATTTGAAATAATGCATTTATATCCGCCCAGCCTCATGGTTCCGCCTTTATCAATAATGCTTTTTTGTTCCTCCATAAGGTCGATCACGGGATACCTGGTCTTGCGGTTTATTTCTGTTGAATGAGCGCCTTCAAGATTAAGTACATTCCTGGCAAACTCCACCACAGCGCATTGCATTCCCAGGCAAATCCCCAGAAAAGGAATATTATTCTCCCTGGCATATTTCGCCGTGATAATCTTGCCTTCTATTCCCCGTGATCCGAATCCGGGAGCCACAAGTATACCTTTCAGGTCTTTAAGCAGCTCATCCACATTTTCGTTTGTTATATCTCCCGAATGAATGCGCATGACATCCACATGGCACTCATTCATCGCACCGCTGTGTATAAATGACTCTGAGATTGATTTATATGCGTCAGGAAGTTCAACATACTTTCCCACCAGTCCGACGCGAATCGAATGCTTCGGATTCTTGAGCCTTATGAGGAAATCCCTCCACTCTTTAAGCGGGGGCTCCTTTGATATCGGAAGGGCCATCTTCCTCAATACTGTTACATCGAGCTTTTCTTCAAGCATTTTCAGAGGCACTTCGTAAATGGTTGAAACATCCACTGATTCAACCACAGCTTCCTCCTCGACGTTGCAGAAGAGTGCAACTTTCCTCTTTATGTCGGCAGTAAGGTTTCGTTCGGTACGCAGCACAAGAACATCAGGCTGGATCCCGTTTTCCAGAAGCATCTTGACTGAATGCTGGGTTGGCTTTGTCTTAAGTTCGCCAGATGACGGAAGATATGGAACAAGAGTAAGATGTATTACAATGCAGTTCTGAGAGCCCATCTCCCATTTCAGCTGCCTGACCGATTCTATATAGGGCAAAGATTCAATATCGCCTACAGTGCCACCGATCTCCGTAATTACAATGTCGTACTTGTTACCCGATCCCACCAGCTTTATCCTTCTCTTGATCTCATCGGTGATATGAGGTATTATCTGGACCGTTTTACCAAGGTAATCGCCTTTTCTTTCCTTTTCAATCACAGTCTGATAAACCCTTCCTGTTGTAACGTTATTTGCCTGGCTGGTCGGAACATTAAGGAATCTCTCATAGTGTCCCAGATCAAGATCCGTTTCAGCTCCGTCGACAGTAACAAAGCATTCCCCGTGTTCATAGGGATTTAAAGTACCAGGATCGACATTTATATATGGATCAAGTTTCTGGATGGTGACTGAATAACCCCTGGCCTGAAGAAGCTTTGCAAGTGAAGAAGAAATAATACCCTTCCCAAGCGATGAGGTCACACCTCCTGTCACAAAAACATACCTTACTTCGGCCAATTTTACGTAGTGTTTAAGTTATTATATCGAATATTTACCCACCAAGACCTGACTGGTCTATCATTTTTACTTTTTCTTCAAGAGTCTTTATCATCTTCTTTGCATTCTCGATCTTGTCCTGAACTTCCTTGATCATGGTATCGGCATTCGGTGATTTGGCGAAGAAGCCTATATTGTTTTCCCAGAGTACAATATCACTTTCCAGCTGTTTGATCTTCGTAAAGAATTTCTCCCTTTCATTCCTTACTTTCCTTGAAGCTTTTGGATTTGATTTGAGATTGTCAAGCTTTGTTTTATACTTAAGTATGCTCTTATCCTCGTCAGCGATTTTGAGCTTGTCAAATTCCTTGTTCAGTGCGTTTCTGTACCTGTTCGTGACCTCCTCCTTCTTATTGAACGGTACAAAGCCGATCTCTGTCCACTTCCGCTGCAGATCTTTCAGACGCTCGAAAGCGGCCTGAACATCTGATCCTGGTTCGAACTTTTCAAGTTCTTCAATAATTGCTAGCTTGGCCTTGAGGTTGTCCTCGTATGAGGTATCAAGGTTTGCAAAAAACTCAACTTTCCGGTTAAAGAAGTGGTCGCATGCCTTGCGGAATCTTCTCCATGTCTTCTCGGACTGCTTCCTTGGCACCGGCCCTATTTCCTTCCATTCTTTCTGCAGCCTGATAAGTGCGTCTGATGTGGCTTTCCAGTCAGTGCTCTCCTGAAGCGCCTCTGCCTGGATGCACAATTCGATCTTTAGCTGAAGATTGTTTAACTGTGTTTCCTTGTTATCAGAATAGAAGTTCCTCTTCTTCTCGAAGAATGCATCGCATGCTTCCCGGAACCTCTGATAAACTTTATTATTCTGCTTCTTAGGGGCAAATCCTATTGTCCGCCACATTTTCTGCAGTGCTACAATCTTGTCAGCCTTTTCGTCAAAGTCCTTGAAGCTCTTAAGCTCCAGCTGATTGATGGATTCCACCTCCTCACACAGGGCAATTTTGGCATCGAGGTTCTTCCTCTGCTCATCCTTCTGTTTTTCGAAGTATTCGTGATGTCTTTTGTTAATCTGGGATGTTGCTTCCTTGAATCTTTCCCAGATCTCATTCTTTGATTCCTGTGGAACAGGTCCGATCTCCCGCCACTGATTATGATAATCCTGCAAAGCCCGGAAAGCGTTTACGGGATTGGGTTCAAGCAGCAGCTCCTCGGCTTTTTCACAAAGGATGACTTTTGCTTCAAGGTTCTTTTTCAGATCAAGATCTCTGAGCTCCTTGTTTATCTTGATATAATCATAGAAAACCTCGACACCGTGGTGATAGTTTTCCCACAGGTCCTTCAGTGATGACTGCGGAACAACGCCAATCGAGTGCCATTCGTTCTGCAGCGCCCTGAAATCGTGAAAGGTTTTGTTAATGGATTCCTCACGGTTGACAAGATCCTTGATCTTGTCGATTATATCGTATTTCTTCTTAAGATTTTCGTATTTCTCGGCTTCCTGGACTCTGTTGAAGTCGTTCTTTCTCTCCCTGTATTTTTCGAGAAGCTCCTTTACCCGGTAATCCAGCGGATCGACCCATATCTTGTAGTCTTCAGGCTTACCACCGCCTTCAAGGAATTTACTCTTTCTCTCTTCAGTATCTTGCTTCAGTTTTTTATAAAAGAGGGCCTTGATCCGCTCCACATCATTGCGGATCTCTGAAGGAGGCCTGTTTTCGATAATCAGGGCGAGTGTCTCGACCAGTTCATTTTTTGAAAAGCCTGAATAGTCAACAGGAGGCAGTTCAATTTCGTCCAGTTCTCTGAATTCCTTTGAAGCAGAAGATGGCTCCACCTCATTCTCCCTTACTACCTCTTCTTCTTCCTTTGCCTCTTCTATCCGGGATTCAGTTTTTTTCTCCTTTTTCGCTTTTTCAGCCTTTTTAGCTTCTTCCGTACCGGCCGCATCTTCATTTGCGCCGTGCTGTTCATCCAGAACAGGGTCCTCCGGATTTTCCTTGATCATATCCAATCCTTTAAGGTTCAATATCTTCAAAAAAACTCCCTTCCATGCCAGGGCATGAAATTTTCAGAGTACGAAAATATTGAATTATTTATTAAAACTCAAAGTTTTAGAAAAATAGATTATCAGTAAATTTGGGGATCGTCAAATGGTAATTTTCTCAGGATATTAAATACATATAGTATGACCAGCAAAGACATTATTTTATACGCAGTCATAATTGCAGCTGTGGGCTTCAGCCTTTATAGGAGGTATGTTAAAAGTAAACAAGGAAAACCCGGCAATACCAGCCAGGCCCAGGGTACTTCTTTCCCATCATCGAAAGATGATGAGTATGAACCATACTCGAAGAAGTAGTTGGTTATAGGTGATTGGTGATTGGTGATTGGTGATTGGTTGTTGGTTGAAGGATCGAATGTAAAAACCTAATATCCAATAACTAATAACCAATATCCTTATCATCTCCTGTTCCTGGAAATAAGATAGCGCATAGGATAGAAGATCTTCTGCAGCAGTCGAAGGTCCTCAGTTATTATTTCAGCTGTACCCTGCATGTTTTGTGTAAATTCGAGCTTTTTCCCGTAAAGGGTCACCAGGCCTGAAGGAAGTTTAAGCTCTATTATGTAGTTATCACCGGATGGGACGAGTGATTTTGAGTTCACTATTCCTCTTACCATACCATATTGCAGGTACGGGAATCCGCTCAGCTTAATGTTCACTTCCTGACCAACTTTAACCTTACCTGACCTGTGCATCTTAAGGTTTATCCTCCCGATAAAATCTCCGGCATCAAACGGAACTATACTTAAAACCGGTTCATCCTTGGTGACTGTCTGATTCTCGCTCCAGAATTTTGTAAAAGTCACTATACCAGTCACCGGAGAGATAAGCAGATAGTTATTCTCCCAGATTTTTATCTGGGCTTTGAGGTTCATAAGCGATTCATTCAGAACAGAATAGTATTTTTCCCTCTCCTGGATTCTGGTGATCTTATAGTCCTGCAGCAATTGTCTTTTTTCAGCCAGTTCGATCGATTTCGCGGAATGGTCGAGCTTTACCTGCTGAAGATCAATATTCTGCTTGAGGAGTGACTGGCGCGATTTCTCAAGATCACTTTCGGAAAGGACACCGTTAACATGCAGCATTGAATCCCTTCCGAATTTTCTTTCCTCAAGCAACTGGTTCTCCGCAAAAAGTTCTTCCTTGACCTTCACCTTGCCGATATAAACAAGGATATTGTCAATTTCCTCAGTGAGAGAGGTGATTTTATTCCCGTAATAATCATTCAGATTATAATTATAGTAGTCCGAAAGGCTTTTCAGGAATGTGCCCCAGAACGGCTGCAACTCACCAAGCTCAGTAAAGTCCGGAAATCTTGCAAGTACAAGCTTCTCAGGATTGCTGATAGTATCAACCAGCATCTTAAGCCGGTTAACCTCACTGATCGATGCTGCGGTCTCCATCACTGCAATCAATCTGCCCGACGTGATACTGTCCTTGTCGTTGACGTACAGGTTTTTGATCCTGCCGGTAATTTTAGACAGGAGAGTAACGGGGGGATTGACTGTTGTTATTTCGACCTGGGCAGGAACAATATCGGGATACTTAATTAACCATGCCAGGAAAACAATCAAAATGCATACGATAAGTATGATGGTACTTCCCCATCTCAGTATCCTTCCCGGAGGGCGTCCCATTATTTCGCTTACAGGCTCTGAGTATACGATATCGTCTCTATTTTCTTCCAACTTCAGGTTTAATTGCCCAGTTCAAGCTGGTTTTTTACCAGATTAAAATATGCTCCTCTTTTTTCGATAAGGGTCTGATGATCACCGGTCTCAATTATCTGACCGCTGTCAAGGACCACGATCTTATCAGCATTCCTTACCGTGCTAAGGCGATGCGCTACAATTATTACGGTCTTACCCTTGAAAAATTCTGCCAGGTTTTCGACTATGACCTTCTCGGTATTTGCATCGAGTGAATTTGTCGCCTCGTCAAAGATCAGGATCTCAGGGTTTTTATAAATTACACGGGCTATCAGCAGCCTTTGCTTCTGTCCCTCGCTAAGGCCATGCCCTTCAGAACCGATCTTTGTATTGTAACCGAGAGGAAGTGACTCGATAAGTCCCCTGATATTGGCTGTTTCAGCAGCCTTTACCATCATTTCTTCATCTACCGGTGATGAACCTGGTGCTATGTTCCCGGCAATCGTGTCAGGGAACAGATAGCCATCCTGCATAACAGCCCCGACCTTTTCACGCCATAGCTTCAGACTTATATTAGAGAGACCGGTTTCGCCGACCATTATTTCACCCTTGACCGGCTGATAGAATCCAAGCAACATTTTCAGAAGCGTTGTCTTTCCACTTCCGCTTACACCCACTACCGCTGTCACCTTATTTTGTTCAATAAGAAGATCTGCGTCCTTCAATGCGAATGGGGATCTTGGTCCTTCGTACTGGAACGAAAGATTCCTGACCGTTATGTTCTTGTTTTCAGGCAACCTTCTTACAAGATTCTCAGAATCAGCCTCTTCGTCTTCCATATTATGGACTTCTGCAAGCCTGTCGAGACTCATTTTTGCATCCTGCGACATCCTGAAGAAACCAATAATCTGACTCACGGGTACATTCATCTGGCCAATAATGAACTGAACTGCGAGCATCATACCAAGGGTCATGTTCCCTTTAAGGACTGCTGTTGCAGCAACTATAGTGATGAGTATATTCATGACCTCGCTGATAAATGTGGCTCCTGCTGACTGATATTGTATAAGCCTTAATCCTCTTACCTTCAGACCAAAAAGAGCTGCCTGGTGATATTCCCAGTTCCACCTCTTACTGAGCTCACTTTGCGTAAGCTTAATCTCCTGCATCCCGTTTATGATGCTGATCAGCTTTGAAACCGAAGCAGACATCTCCTTAAACCGGAGATTATCGATCCGTGCACGTGATTTCATGAAGAGGGAAACCCAGAGAATGTACATGGCAGTGCCCACTATGAACAAGGCAACAATCTTAAGGCTGAATATTGCAAGTACGATGCCGAAAGTAACAAGATTAAAAAAGGAGAACAAGATGCTCAGACTCGCCGAGGTCAGGAATTCCTCTATCCTGTTATTGTCATCAATCCGCTGCAATATGTCGCCTGTCAGCTTTGAATCGAAGAAAGCTATCGGCAGGGCCATCAGCTTCTGAAGAAATCCTGAAATTATTGCTACGTTCACCCGTGATCCTATGTGCAGCAGCAGCCAGCTCCGGATAAACTCGACCGACAATCTCCCGAGGACAAGCGCAAGCTGAGCAAAAAGAATAAGGTAAATAAATCCTATATCGTTATTGTTCAGACCAATATCTACTATTGATTGTGTAAGGAAAGGAATGATGAGCATTATACAGCTTCCGATCAGAAGACCGATTATCAGCTGTCCCAGATATTTGCGATACAGCCTGAAGTAATTCAGGAGGAAGCTGAATCCCTTTTTTGTTTCCTGGTGATCTTCAATATTATAAAGGGCCGGTGTCGGTTCAATTAACAGAACCAGTCCCGCCTTTTTACCATCTGCTATGGTGTAGGCCCAGTTTTGCTCAAATTCCTCCCGCGTATATTTTACCAGACCAGTTGCCGGATCAGCAACCCAGATCATGCCGTTCTTTATCCTGTAAACGACAGTGAAGTGTCTTTGCTCCCAGTGAACAATACATGGCAGGGTGACTTTTTCCTCAAGAAGCTCAAACGGAATCTTAACCCCTAATGTTCTGAATCCCAACGAATCGGCTGCCTCTGAAAGGCCCAGGAAAGATACTCCTCCCCTGGTGATAAAGCATTTCTTCCTTAAATAATCGATCGGGAAGCTCTTTTTGTAGTAACCCGCAACCATTTTAAGGCATGCAGGTCCGCAATCCATCGCATCATATTGTTTTACAAAGGGAAATAACATTTCCTTACATCCGACCGTTTAGATATGGAAAGTAAAGATATTTATTATTTGATAAAAAACAGCTTACGTTATATACTTAAACAAACCATGCGCTGACAGTTTGATACCTAACCTGTCAGGAAATGCTATATTTGTCAGTTTATTTGGGAAAAAAATCAGCGATTGTTCCGTAAGATCTCAGATAGCACAATCATTGATGGTATCCGTCAACAGGATGATAAGATACTCAACTGGCTTTATGACAACTATCTTCAGACAGTAAGGCATCACGTGCTAAAGAACAGCGGTTCTGAGGCTGATGTTTCAGATGTGTTCCAGGAATCGATAATCGCTCTTTACAGGCAGATATCGGAGGATGGTTTGAACCTGACCTCCGACCTCAAGGGATATTTTTTCGGAATCGCGAGGAATATCTGGAGTGCTCAGCTCAGGAAAAAAAACAGAAACACAGAAATTGAAATTGATATACCAGACGAAACCGATAGTGAAGAATCAAAAAATCCGGTACTCGAGAGAATTGTGAGCCGGGCATTTGCAAAGCTGAACCCGGATGCAAGAATAATACTTACTTTATTTTCTGAGGGTTTTTCCTATCCTGAGATAGCAGTAAAAATGAATCTCAAGAATGAAACCTATGCACGCCGTAAAAAATATCTCAGCAAGGAAGCTCTGATGGCCTTAATAAAGGAAGATCCTGAGTACAAGGAATTCCTGGAATGAGAAGATATCAGGGCGACTATTCCCGAAACAAGAATAATTACAGCACCAATTAACAGGAATATCTGTTTTGACGGGTAAAGCTGTGAATTGTTCCCGTAAATGACAAGGGATGACCAGAAATAAGGATGTGAGCGCAGCATATCAGCATTCTTCAGGTAGTCGATCCTGGCCTTTCTCAATGCCGTACTTTTTGTCTCACCCTTCTTCAGATTCCTGTAAAAGTCCTTCACTATCTCGGTTCCTGACCGGTCATCGATTTCCCACATCGACATTATCACCGACTGGCTTCCTGCATAGATAAATCCCCTGGCCAGACTTAGTATTCCTTCTCCGGAATGTAACTTCCCTGATCCCGTGTTGCATGAGCTCAGTATCACCATCTTGGCCTTCAGAGGAATCCCATAGACTTCATAAGTATTCAGGTTGCCGTCTTCCACTGAGTCTTTTTCCTGATAAAAAAGCATTTTCGAATACATGGGGTACTGATCATTAAGGACCGTATGCATTGCAAGATGGATAACGTCATACTTTCCGGCTTCTGACTTAAAAACTGATTCCTTCGCTCCATTATTGATACAAAGCTTCCCGTTTGTCAGACTTGTAACAAATTCTGCTTCTATCCTTGCATAAGGGAGATCGCGCAGCTTTGACAATCTTACCTGGCGTAAAATAAGCAGTGAGTCAACATCAATTGTGCCTGTGTAAACAGGAGCAAATGCTATTACACTGTTGCTAAAATTATTACTCTTTTTCGTGGATTCTGCAAGAAGGGTTGCAGAGTATGTGTATGAGATCCGGTAATCGTCCATAAGATACGGGATATCCCTGAACTGTGTTTTACCGGCAGGAGCATTACCAGCCGGTATGGCTTCGAAAGGAATATATGAAAGTATATTATCGGGAGAGATCAGAAGCTTGTCTGATATAAGATATTTTCTGACGGGCTCGAATATTGTCCTGTAAAGAATGCGTCCTGTCTCCTGAAACTGGGTGAAGCTTGTTCTGGCGCTGGTCAACGGATTTGAAAGCAGATTCCTGAACCTCCTGATGGTTTCAAAAAATCCTGAATCGATTGATATTGTAAGCAGCTCCTGGTGCTTTCGGTTCGTAAGGAATATATAAATACAGGTATCAGCAACAACATAATTAAGGTAGTTCGTATTTCTGCCTGTTATTCTGGGTATATCGTGCGGACCGAGTACACTTGTATTGTATTTTATCTGGTAATATTCGGGATAATTCTTTTCAAGGACATTTATCAGGGAATCCCGTTTTTGCGTGGCGCTCAGTACAACGTTTTTCCATTCCGAGACGACTGAAGCATCAGTTTTCTTCCCGGCATTCTCTTCTGAAATCATTGCATTGTAGAAACCTATTTCCATTTTGAGGCGACGTTCAAGGTCAGCAATTTCAGGAGGAATGTGGAACTGTGTCGCTTTAAGCTCCCTGGTTGATGCCAGCAGGCCTGCAACTTTGCTTTTTTCTGAATATTCAAAGGCTTTGTCTCTGTATGCTTTATTACCTGTTTGTTTATAGCAAAGGTCAAAATCACGTATTGCATACAGGTATGCATCCCGGTACCTGTCGCCGAGGATGACCCGGCTGTCTTCCTCGCTGATGTTAATTCTTACCTTCTCAATCAGTCGCACCAGCAGCTCGCTTGTATTAGATGCTGTCTCAAGAAAATTGTAATATTTGCTTTTACTGTAGAGATCCCAGAGTATCCTGTATTTTGCCTTAAGCACATTTATTGTCCACTGGTCTGCCTCCATCTGATCAGGATCGGGATTTCCAAGAGCGGGTAATTTCCCTTTCCCGTTAATCCCGTGGAACAACAACCCCTGAACGACCTCAAGTGCTTTCTCCGCCTCTCCGTTTCCTGAAAGCGTCAGTGCATATCCCAGGAGAACCTGATCTTTCAATGAAACGTCTTCACTGTGATTGTTTAAATACGAAAGGCATTGTTCATAAAGCCTAAGTGATTTATTTATATCGATATTGAAAGTTCTGAGGTATTCTGCATAGTTCTTCATAACCTCAAAATATTCTCTTGAATCAGGACCGGAAAAATCCCTGGCCTTATTTAGAGAATTGATTATCAGGATTTCCCCCTTTCTTATTTTGCCGGCATTTCCGAGTACTATTGCAAAGCTGTTGATCAGGTTGAACGAAAGCGATGAATTAGATGATTTTATCAAACTGACCCCCCTGTTAAAATAGTCATCCGATTTCTTATTATTCCCTAAAAAGAAATAGGTGACCGCAAGGGTATTAAGCAGATTTATGTAATTATCATCTACTCCCAGCGAGAATACCTTGTATACCGATTCGGCTTTCTCGAGATACAGTACCGCCTTGGAATAGTCAGACATCCTTACATAGCATGCACCGATACTTGTGTACAGGTTGGCGATATCCGCACCATAGCTTCCCTTGCTGCCGTTTATAAGCTTCAGGGCTGTATTGCCGGTGGCAATTGCTTTATTATATTCATTCTGTCCGAAATAAGCTGATACCAGGCTGGAATAACCACTTAGCAGCAAAGGGCTTGATTCGCCGTATAGTTTCTTTTCCACTTCCAGGGATTCCAGGGTATATTGTTCCATTTTCCTGTAATCGCCAAGGTTATTATATGCAATCCCCATATTGTAAAGGCATTTTGCAAGAATCTCATCCTCACTTATCTGTCTCCTGATCGAGGCCGATAACCTGAACCAGTTAATGGCTTCTGAATTTTCCCTCAGGACAAGATAATAAACCCCTATGTAAAACTGTGAAGCCGATGAAGTCAGGTTATCAATGTTATTACTCTTCAGGATTTTCAGCATCGACTTTACGATTATCCTGGAATTCATAGTGTCGCCTTCGGCAACAGCAGCTAAAATTTTTGCATTCAGCTTTTCAAGATCCCTCGAAGGATCATCACTCTGGGATCTGTGATCTGTCTCAAACTCCATATCAGAATCATCACTGTTGTATGGTATGACATTACTGGCCTGTGTGTCCGAATAATTCCAGCAGGACAGCATGGAGCATACGATCAGGAGCCGCAATATGCGATATAAATAAATCATCAGAGGTGATCTGATTTTTAGAATTCCCCGCGTAAATATTGCATGTTTATTTAACAAAGCCAATGCAAATATAAAAAATTTGAATGTATATCAATGGTAAGTAATTGATTACCTTGAAATAACGAATTTTTTGATAAAATATTTGATTTTTCTGTGTCACAAATGGTGTAATACCGACATGTTACAGTGTAATGATCGCAAGAATTACGAATTACCCGAATTAAGTATCAATGATTAAAACATTAAAGAGATGAAAACCCTGAATTTTGAACCTATCGAAGAAATTTTTGGAGATTACGCTCTTACTGCGGAAGAAATGATTTGTGTTAAAGGTGGTGATGCCGGAGAACCAATTGTCAAACCAGCTCAGCCGCCGATAAAGATTTGACAAACCTTTTTTGACAGGCCTGCTTAAGCGAAGCAGGTTCAGATTGCAACCCTGTTACCAGGGATTGTTGTCTTGGATTTCGGATACAGGTCTGGACTGATTTTTTCAGCCGGACATCGTGTTCATGAGTGCAAATACTGGCACAAGTTGTGCGTATGTATTTGATATATTGAAGTTTGGAATAATTATAAACGCGATATTATGAAAACTATCGATTTTTCATACTTCATCGAACGGTATAATGCCGGAGAGATGGACGAAGCTGAGATGCAATGGTTCAGGAAAGAACTAAGGGAAAACCAAAAACTAAGGAAGGAGGTTGAACTGAGGAATAAAACTGACGATATCCTGAAAAACCAGGATCTGATGAACCTCAGGAACAAGCTCAACGCAATTGAAAAGCAACGGGCTGTTACAATGCCTGTGAGGAGAAACCGGCAGCCTGTAATCAAGTATGCCGCCGTAATTGCAGCCCTTATTATATTGGGCAGCCTTGCCCTTTTAACCAACAAACGACAGAGTACCGATGAATTGATAGACCGGTACTATAAACCTTATGAGACAGCGTCAGCATCACGATCTGCTGAATTCATAAACAATAGCGATTACAATCTGGCCGTTGAATACTATAATATCAGGGACTACAGGAACGCTGCAATATATTTCAGCAGAGTTCTTGAAAAAGATCCTGATAACATGCATTCAACACTGCTGAACGGTATATCAAATTTTGAAATTCAGAATTACTCTGAAGCAAAGCGTTCCTTTTCAAAGGTAATAGACAATAACGACAACTATTATATCGATCATGCCCAATGGTACCTCGCGATGTGCTACATCCGAACGGATGAAAGAAGCAAGGCTGTCCAGGAGTTGACGTTAATTAAGAATTCGAATACAATCTATACCAAGCCTGCAAGGAAATTGCTGAGAAACCTCAGGTAATTGATAAACGGGAAATAGTTACCAACCAATAAAGTAATGTTCAACCTGTCGGGAAATATCAAGGAGGGTCCGGGAATACCTGAATCAAGGAACCAGGATGAAGCAAAGGTTATGGATCTCTGTAATCAGACCCTGACCAACTGCGCCTCAATTCTGACAGGAATTTCCCATGAAATGAGAACGCAAATGAATGCAGTTGTTGCGTTTTCCTTCATGCTTAAAAATAAAGATTACAGTGAAGAGGAAAGAGAAGATTTCAGTAACCAGATCTATTCCTCGTGTGAACAAATAATATCACTGTTCGACAATTTTCTTGATTCTGCAATCATTGATACGGGTAATTCAAAGGCAGAACCGGGAATATGCGATCCGGACAAACTAATAAACAACTTAATTTCAGAATTCAGGGCTACTTTGAAAAAGGACAGGTACAAGGACCTGATCCTTATGACTGAGAACCAATCGTTGAGCCCGGCAGAGTGCATCATTGATACAAACAGGCTGACAAGGGTAATTCGTAACCTGTTTGAAAATGCTCTGTCAAACACAAAAGCGGGATATATAAAAGCCGGCTATTATTTCAGGGATGACAGACTGACTTTTTATATACTCGATTCGGGGCAGGGCTATGCCAAGAACAAAGAATTCCTACAAAGCAGGGATATTGCGATCCCTCTTGCCAGGTTCAGTGATACTTATTCGGCAGTCAATCTCGCTCTTACACGCAAGCTTATCCAGTTACTTGATGGATCTGTTTGGATAGAAAACAATGGATCAACGGGATCCGGGATCTATTTTTCAATTCCTGCGCCTACCGCAGTATCAGCCGAAAATGTTTTGAACAAATTTTCGAATACCATGAGCACGATCTGATACCAGATGTTCAATTAACCAACCTAGATGTCTGAACAACCCAAGCGTGAGCTGAAACAGCTGACCTCCCCGGTCAGCTGTTTTATTTCTTCAGTCCTATGATTTTAACTTCAGTCCTTCTGTTGAGCTTCCTGCCTTCATAGGTCACATTATCGCCTACCGGGGATGTATTTCCGTAGCCTTTGTATTTCAGACGATCGGATGATATGCCGTTATCAATAAGATAATTAACTACTGAAAGAGCTCTTTTTTCCGACAGTATCTGGTTATGCTCATCAGTGCCCGTGGCATCAGTGTAACCACCGATCTCAACCTTTATTCCCTTGTTTTCCTTCAGAAGATCGCACAGCTTGTTCAGTTCGGCAAGTGATTCCTTTTTAAGAGTCCAGGAATCAACTTCATAGAAGATATTTGCCAGCGACATGCTCTCCCCTATTTTCAGAGGAGATAACCTGATCTTTTTCAGGAATGGTTCCAGTACAGTGTGCTGACCCTCAAACATAAAATTCTCCGAATAAAACAGATAGCCTTTTTTACTGACATTCAATCCATAATTGTATCCTGATGGCAGGCATACCAGAAAGTTCCCGGCTTCATCAGTGGAATTATGTACAACCGTATGCTGCCTTGACAGATTTATCAATTCATACTCAGCGACAAGAGACTGACCGGTTTCCTTATCGGAGACCTTGCCTTTGAGGTAGGCTACAGGATCAGGCCTTATAGCCTCATAGAGCCTGAATGAGTAAATGTTTTTTCCTGTTTTACCATCCCTGATGGATGAAAAATACGCCTTCTGGCCGCTTGATTCTATTACAAGACCCATCTCATCGTTGTAGGTATTGATCGGATAGCCAAGATTAACCGGTTCCGACCAGGTGCTGTCATCCTGCATCCGCGAGAAATAGATATCAAATCCGCCCATTCCCGGCCTGCCGTCCGAAGAAAAATAAAGCGTCTTGCCGTCAAAATGGATAAAAGGTGACATTTCATCACCCGGAGTATTTATCTTGTTCCCAAGGTTTCTCGGACGGATCCACTTATTATTACTGTTGAGACGTGAAAACCATAGATCTTTTCCTCCGATACCACCAGGCCTGTTGCTTGAAAAAAAGAGCATCTGGTCATCAGCGCTGATCGACGGCTGTGATTCCCAGTATTGGGTATTTACAGGACTGCCAAGGTCAACCGGAATAGTCCATTTACCATGGTTAAAGGCTGAAAAGAAAATATCACAGCTGCCAAGTCCTCCCGGCCTGTTACAACCGGTGAAGAACATATAGGTTCCATCAGATGACAAGCTTTGCGCTCCCTCATTATCATCACTGTTAAGAGGGCTTCCGGCATTTACTGCCGTCTGCCATTTATTGCCGGAAAAATAACTGATGTAGAAATCCTCCAGCCCAGCCTTGCTCAGTCGTCCGTTCTCAACCGGGCGCGGCTGGCGGGTAAATATCATCGTCTGACCATCCGCGGTTATTGACGGCCAGTATTCATCATCGGTGGTATTTATCCCGTCTCCCACACTTTCAGGACTGAATGGTACGGGATGCTTAATGGCTTCAACTGCAAACTGGCAGTTCTTAACATTCTTGACTGCCAGATCATGGTTCTTCTCGGAAGAGGGCTTCTGTGCCAGGTATATGTTATAGTGACATAGAGCTTTATTATAATCTCCTGACATCATTTCCGCAGTCGCCATACTGAAAAATACCGGCATGTAAAAAGAGGAATCGATCGATACTGCCGTCTGATAACTTATGGCAGCTTCCGCAAATCTTCGTAGTTTTGACTGCAGCTCGCCAAGCATCATATAAGCTTCATAAAACCTGTTGTCAGTTTCAATAGCCTGTTTGAAATTTCGCTCTGCACCTGAAAAGTCAAGGTAATCATATGACGTCAAACCTTCTTTATAGGCTTTCATCGCTTTTGCAGATGTGGTATGAAATTTCTGTGAGAATCCCTTCTCAGCATTTAAGAAAGCAAAAAAGAATACCAGAATGAAAACAAATGATTTCATTCCGAACTCAGGGTATGTGCATGTACTTATGAATCTGAAGAGAGATCCTCCAGACAGGATTCTTCTTGACATAGCTGACAATTTCCGGAATAATGACTTTGAAACGGCTCCATTCAGGCTGTAAAAAAAGCTTGCATTCCGGCCCGACCATTTTCTTATATCTTTCAGCCTGTTTAAAATCATCCTGAGTTTCAATTATAACTTTCAGTTCATCAGCCTGTTTGAAAATATTGTCTGACGGAGGCATGTTTTTCTTGGGCGACAGACATATCCAGTCCCATTTCCCGCTTAATGCGTAAGCTCCTGAAGTCTCTATGAAGGTACTTATTTTTCTCTCCCGGAGCATGGAGCACAAGGTTTCAAGATTCCACATGAGCGGCTCTCCGCCGGTCACTACAACTGATTTGGCGCCTGATTGTATTGCATGTCCGGCAATGGTTTCAGTTTCAATAAGAGGGAACATTTCAGCATTCCATGAAAAACGTGAATCACACCAGTTACAGCCGATATCGCAACCTCCCAGGCGTATAAGCCATGCAGCCTTACCTGCATTAAATCCTTCCCCCTGGATGGTAAAAAATTCCTCTACCAGGGGTAGCTTTGTACCATCACTCACACCATCCAAAGCTTTTGCCATCCTTCAAAACGTTTTGTGTATCTGATTTATTTTCCGAATAATAACTGATAATCCCTTGATTTTGCTGCATTAACCCATTTCTCAGGAATAATTTTCCAGTTATCAAGGGTTTCAGGTTTTATTGTCTTTGCCGATTCAAGATACTTCATTATATAATACCTCAGATCCTTATCGGTTGAGTTTTTAAGTCGCTTTGCCAGTTCATCCCTGTTGATTCCGGCACCATCAGTAAAATGGCCCCCTCCTCCGTTGGCGCGATATGAATTTACAGCAACCAGATATGTCTTATCCATTTCGAAAGGCTTCCCGTTTGATAATGATTTTATTGTCACCATTTTACCTTCAGGTTTACTGACATCTACTGTATAGTTGATCCCGGCAGCAGAGTCAAAATTATATGGTTGATTTTTCAGCCATGCTTTTCCCTTAACAAGTTCAGGATTGCCTTTTTTATCAAGCCTGAATTTCAATAGAAAATCACCCGGGCCCTTCATTGTATTTAACCAGTCTGAATATGAAAACTCCAGGTAATTCTTTATCTCCTCCCCGGTCATAGACATTGTGTAAAGCATGTTCTCAAACCTGTAAAGTTTGAACATGTCTCCGGTCGTGACAGGTCCTGCCGGGATCTTTACGTCAAAGGACAAGGGTGCAGCAAAAGATATATCTGCATGAGTTATGTCGAGCTGTATTTTATGAATAAGATCGACAAATGCAGACGGACCGAAATATGAATCCCGCGATGAAACAGGTGCCTTAAAAGTTGCAATGGTTTTGTCGACATATTCATTTAATGTTCTTTTTTGTCCCTCAAACCTTGCCGTAAAGTCCGGATCAGCTTCGTAATCTTTAACATCAATGATATTGCCCTTTATGGCTTTTTGATATCTGTGTCCTCCTCTGAGTCCGCTGAATTTAATATCGGCTCTCATTAAATGCTCCGACCTGCTGCCTCCCTCCATTACCAGAACGGTATCTCCGGCAAAGTTTACGATCTTCTTATTTACTACATTATGATTATGCCCGCAAAGGATTATGTCAAATCCGGGCACCTGCCTGGCTACAGAGCCAGATCCGATCTCATTGTGTGAACCTGCAAGGGTTTCATTATCACCTTCCTCATCCCATCCTGAATGGAAGAGCCCGACAATCAAATCAGGTTTCTCTTTTTTTATTAGGGGAATCCATTTCCCGGCAGTCTCAACCAGATCCCTGAATTCGATGCCGGAATAGAGTTCCGGCGGTAGCCATGACGGGACCGATGGGGTGATCAGACCCAGTACAGCAATCCTGATTCCGTTCTTTTCAAGTATTATGTATGGCTTGAAATACGGATTGCCAGTCGATCTATCAACAGCATTAGCAGCAAGCAGCGGGAAATTATATTTCTTTGCAAGCCTGTCGTACACAGAGTGCCCTGCCTCGATATCATGATTCCCTACTGAAGCGGCATCATAACCGATTAAATTCATTGCTTCAGCATTCAGGTGCGGAGAGACTGTGTCTATGAAATTATAATAATACACCTCGGGCTGTCCCTGAAGGTTATCACCGTTATCAAGTACGATAACCGCTTCGTTTTCCTTCCTTGCCTTTTGTACATAAGTATATACCCCTGCAAGTGATACATCGATATCCTTCTTTTCAATGAAATCATATGGCAGGATCACGCCATGAACATCTGTCGTGGCCAGGATTGTGATAGTCCTGATTTTTCCTTCTGAGCATGAAGCAAGAAAAATCAGGATCACTGCCGGGATCAGGTAAAATCTGTAATGTCTGAGATTCATAGGAGCAAAATTAATTAATCATTGACCAGGTTGTAACCGTCTTTCTTGCCTTTCTCGGTCTGAGGGATACCGTACTTCATCCAGGATGGAATCGGAGCTCCCTTCAGATAATGGTCAAAAAACTGCATCTTCCTTATTGAGAGATCCTTCCTGTTTGGTCGTTTTATCAGGTTATGCGCTTCATCATTATATGAAAGCATCCACGCAGGCTTACCCAGCCTTCTCAGGGCCGTAAGGAATTCTATTCCCTGGTACCAGGGGACAGCACCATCAGCATCGTTATGCATTAAAAGCAGGGGAGTATTTATCTTTGGAACGAAAAAGACCGGAGAATTCTCTATGAACTGGAGCGGTTTCTCCCAAATTGTCCCTCCAATCCTGCTCTGGTCGTGTTCATACTGAAACATCCTGCTCATTCCTGATTCCCACCTGATTCCCCCATAGGCGCTTATCATATTGCTTACGGCCGCTCCTGCGTATGCGCACTTGAAAAGGTCAGTCCTTGTAACCAGCCACGCAATCTGGTATCCTCCCCAGCTCTGTCCGTCAAGGCCCAGTCTTTCCCTGTCGATAAAATCATATCTGTCGAGAAGTGCATACGTTCCGCTCATTACCGCATTATAGCAGCTTTCACCAGGGTATCCGATGCGATATGTTATGTCAGGGACAAAAAGAAGATACCCGTTGCTTACCGCAAATGACCGGTTGATTATCGAAGCACTTGGGGCAGGAGGAAAATAATTGTAAAAGCCATCCGAACTTCTCTCATAAAAGTACACTATCATAGGGTATTTCTTTGAAGCGACAAAGTCTTCAGGCTTATAAAGGATTCCCTGAAGCTTTTGTTTATCGAATGAAGTCCATTCTACCAGCTCGGCAGTGAGCCAGTTAAAGCTGCTTTGCTGAGGGTTGGTGACGGATAGTTTTTTGATATTGGTAAAATTAAGATCGCTGACAAAAAGCTCAGGTGAAACCGAAAATGATTCTTTCTGCCAGATTACCCTGTCGGCATTTTTTGCTTTGGTCAGCAGACGCGGGAATGAAGCTTTCTCAAAGATGAGCTTTACCGGATCCTTCCTGTTAAAGAGGTTGATATAATAAAATCCTGCCTCTTTGTTCACATAGTTGAAGGTGGAAAGATAAAGAGGGCCTTTTAATGGAATGTATTCAACGTCCGGATCCAGATTAATATATCTGAATCTCAGATTATTTGTCCGGCCATATCCATTGGTTAAATTGACGGGTGCTTCATTCCTGTCAGTTTCGAATGACCAGATATCGTATCTGTCATATAACAGGACCTGTCGTTCACTTTCGGTAAACCCTGCAACACCGTAGGGTTCGGGATCACTGGGGGTATCGTTGAGTTCATCATAGAAGGGAAAATTCCCGGGAACTGAAAGCATCCTCAAAATCTCTCCCGTTCCTGATCTCAGCGCCCATTCCTTTTTGTCAACATCCCAGCTGAGGATAAACTTCCCTCCGGGTGACAGCACAACCTGCGAGGGGTATCCGGTTAAAAGCTTCTGCCTGACTCCGTTTTCCAGGTTCACGATAAAATAATCCTGATAATCTCTTGATTCCCAGGATATGAGCTTACGATACCTTTTACCTGATGTACCGAGTGCATAATTACCTGATGATTTCAGATCGAACCTGATAACGGGCATCGATGTATCTGCCAGCTGAAACATGATATTCCTGTCTGTATGGTAAACTGCCCTGTAGAACCTCTTCAATTCCTGATCTAGCTCTTTTTTCTGCATAGGCTGCAGCAGATCGTCATTCCATGACCAAATGTCGAGCTTATATTTTTCTTCATCAAGCAGCGTATCTTCAGGCTCTTTGACAGGCTTTTGTGCTGTTCCGAAAAAGAGCCTGGTGCCGTCATTCGAAAATGTGATAGTACCATTCTCGCTTACGGACCACCCTGAGGGCATAGCCATAGTAGTGGTATCAACTATCCTGACAGCATTGTTAAATGAGGCTGACAACCAGAGATCGTAGATCCTGGTCTTAGCGGTATCACCTGAATATATAAAAGCAGAATACTTACCAGAAGGATCATCCGCAATATTTTTTGCGCTGCCCTTACCCTCAAAAACGATCCTGGACTGTTCCTTCCCGGTATCAAAGACATTTACTTTGAAATTTTCAATTTTAGTAGTATCTGGTATATCCTGAATAAAGCTTATGGAGCCTCCATTTTTTGCTACGGCATATTCGATTACATCCTGGAACCTGAATTCTTTTCCCGATATCGGCTCAAGAATAACAAATTCAGCCCCTTTTGGCTCAGGTGTCTTTGTCGATTTCTTCTGATTTGCTTTTACGTTATTTAAGGAATCAGCTTTCTGTTTATCATCCTTTTTCCCGGATGGTTTCTTCTCAAGCAGGTAAGCCATCCACAAGCTTTTTTCAGAGGGGACCATAAATGACTTTACAGCAGGTATACTAACAGTCTCACCTTCAGGAAGTCTTCTTATTTCAAGGTTGTTTTTAGGCATTTGATCCTCCTTAAGCTTCTTCTTTTTGGCCTGCCTGGTAACCAGGTAAGCCGGCTTCACCGAATAAGCGACATACCTGGAATTAGCAGAAAAGGAGGGATTAATCCCTCGAGCAACCGAGTCTTTCCTTCCTGTCAATAAATTAAAGATGTAAAGCCATCCGTCCCCCTGCTGAGGCTCAATGATATAAGCAATCCAGTTGCCATCGTCAGATATTATTTGCCGGGTTATGCTTTTCCAGCTGTCATAAACCGACTGATCGAGAGGAGGCTTTTGTGCCTGAAGGTTTATCGCCGCACAAAACAATGCCAGTAGAAAAATCCTTTTCATCCTGTTTTAAGTAATTTTTCAAATGAAGTCATAAACTTAAAAAAGAATATTTACTTTCAGGGAATTTTGGTAGTATAATTGAATTCAAGATTGGTAAACTTGACCGTAAGTTGCTGGGTGCAGGTTGCTTGTTGGAGGTTAAGATCACACCTGATAATAACCGGTAATCAGCACCCGGCAAAAACAATTCTGTATAATCATAAGAATATCATGAATAAGTGATGGTACTGACTGGATTGGATCAGATAAGGATAAACCTTCCACATAAGCTGGCAGGGAAAAGAATCGGCATCTTATGCCATGCTGCCAGCGTTGCAGGCGATTTTACTCACATCACCAAGATCTTCGCCGGCAGAAAGGATTGCCGGATGACAGCCATATATGGTCCGCAGCATGGGCTATATGGACAGACGCAGGACAATATGATTGAGTGGCAAAGTACAAAGCACCCTTACTATGGAGTGCCTCTGTACAGCCTTTACGGGGAACTTCGGAAGCCCTCCCGGGAAATGCTTGGTGATATTGATGCTTTTGTTGTGGATCTCCAGGATGTTGGGGCAAGGTTATATACTTATATCTGGACAGTAAAACTATGCATGGAAGCCTGCAGTGAGACAGGCATACCTGTCTGGATCCTTGACAGGCCAAATCCGGTAGGAAGGCTGCCATTTGACGGACCTGTGCTAAAAAAGGAATATTTTACTTTCGTCGGGGGAGCCTCTATTCCATTGTGCCACAGGATGACAATGGGGGAAATGTCAGTCTGGATAAAGGAAAAATATGTGCCGGGATGTGACCTTAATCTGGTCCGGATGAAAGGCTGGCAACGAAATTCCCTGTTCAATGAAACAGGACTGCCATGGGTTTTGCCGTCGCCCAATATTCCAACCCTGCAAACTGCTGTGGTCTATCCTGGAACTGTACTTTTCGAAGCCCTGAATCTTTCGGAGGGAAGGGGAACCTCTATCCCATTTGAACTCATTGGAGCTCCTTTCATTGATGCCGTCAGACTTAAAAAGAATCTAGACTCAAGAAACATCCCGGGTTGTATTTTCAGGATACATGATTTCATTCCAACATTCAACAAATTCGCAGGTAAACTCTGTCATGGTCTGCAGATCCATGTGACTGAACCTGAGAAATATTACCCTGTTGCAACTGCCTACGAAATAATTCATGCTATTCTCGAGACTTCTTCCCGGGATTCGCTCCATTTTAATCCGCCTCCTTATGAATATGAGTACAGGCTGATGCCGTTCGATATACTTTCTGGTGATTCCGTTATGAGAGAATCCCTCCTGAGCAGGACTCCTCTCCGGAAAGAACGGTTAAGATGGGATGCGGAGATAGAGGAATTCTCGAAAGATTTCCGACAGATTAAATTTTATGATGAGTAAATGTTCCCGTACATTTACTGGTCAGAGTTTTCGTCTTGACGAGGTAAGCTTTTCGATCAACTGATGCGGGAAAATAGGTTTTACGATATAATCATCAAATCCTGATGCAATTATTCTCTCCCGGTCCCCGAGAAGGCTGTATGCAGTCTGTGCAATGATGATGATATCATTTCTTAACTCCCTTATCTTTTTGGCTGCCCCATAGCCGTCTATTACAGGTAGCTGAATGTCCATGAGTATTATATCTATCCCCGGATTTGACTTAACCGCTTCAATTGCTTCCTTCCCATCAACTGCATTTATCAGTGTAGCTCCAGTTTTCTCAAGTATCTTATTCAGGTAAAGTCGGCTCGAAACATCATCTTCAACAATAAGAATTTTCTTAGTTTTCAGATATTCGTTTTCCATAGCTTCCAGCTTTATTCAAATAGCCCGTCATCTCTGAGCAGAAGAAGGATTGCCGATTGCGGGACCACTATGTACTTCTCCTTGTTAAATTCAATTTCAATCGCACTGCTCTGGAGATAGACAGCCTGATCGCCCTCTTTGGGCTGAAGGGGTACATACTTGGGTTCCTCTGTCTTTGCTTTCCATGGCTCATCAACATCATTCACAGATGGGATCGGGTATCCCGGTCCTACCTTAAGTACGTATCCTATCTGAACCTTTTCGTTCTCGTTTACTCCGGGTGGAAGATACAGACCGCTCTTTGTCTGTGACTGGGGAACTTTCGGTTTGATCAGTATCCTGTCCCCGATCACAATCAGTTTCTGTAAATCCTTTTCATCAAGTAGTACGCCCATAGTATTATTCAAACAGGACAAAAATATCATTTTTTGGACTATGCGGGAACTCTCTTCCGGGAATTAATTAATATTGCATCCGGAGTATGAACGCAATATCACCCACTTTATTTTAGGATGGAATCCGACAGTTACCTGACAATTAAGGCTTTCTCAAAGGGTTTGTACAGGGAAAAGGGAAGCAGGTTCATCGCACTCGCGTATCCGGTATCAGGTCAGGAAGAGATTAAAACAATCCTGGCGCAGGTCAGAAAGGAGTATCACGATGCAAGACACCACTGCTTTGCCTGGGTGCTTGGACAGGAAAGGGTGAATTTCCGTGTAAATGACGACGGGGAGCCCTCAGGCACTGCCGGCAGACCAATTATCGGACAGATCAATTCAGCCTGCCTGACGGATATCCTGGTAATAGTTGTGAGGTATTTCGGGGGGAAGCTTCTAGGTACAAGCGGGCTGATAAATGCCTACAGGACTTCAGCAGAATCAGCTATCAGGAACGGGGAAATCATTGAACGCCATGTACAGGAAAATTATGAGCTTCATTTTCCGTACTCTGCATTGAATGATATAATGAAGCTTGTAAAAGAGGAAGACATGCAGCATTCGGATCAGATATTTGAACTTGAATGTGCCATGAAAGTTTTTTTCAGAAGATCCAGAGCAGAGATGATCCTCGAAAAATTCTCAAGGATTGACGGATTGGAAGCCAGAAAAATCAATGCTGGATAGGTTTTAACAATGGCCGGAAAGTTGTTAGTAAATTATCAACAACTGTCAGAAAAAAATACAATCATGGGTAAATTTGAAAAGCACTATTCCCTAAAGGTGTTAAACGCCCATAATAATGAAAAACAGAAGTTTAGTATCGATTGATGACCTTTCGACAGATGAAGTTCTGAAGATCCTCGACCTTGCTGCTGAATTTGAAAAGAAACCTGTACAGAAACTGCTTGAAGGTAAAGTAATTGCAACACTGTTCTTTGAGCCGTCAACACGGACAAGGCTCAGCTTTGAAAGCGCCATCAACCGTCTCGGCGGTAAAATCGTTGGATTTTCTGATGCAAGCAGCTCAAGCGTTTCAAAGGGCGAAACGCTTCACGATACCATTAAAATGGTAAGCAGCTATGCTGACCTGATCGTGATGAGGCACCCCATCGAAGGAAGTGCCAGGTATGCCAGTGAGGTGGCTTCTGTACCGGTGATTAACGCCGGGGATGGTGCAAACCAGCATCCCACTCAGACGCTGCTCGATCTGTATTCCATACGCAAAACTCAGAGAACCCTCGACAACCTGAACATTTTCATGGTCGGCGATCTTAAATACGGCCGGACTGTTCACTCACTCATGATGGCAATGTCGAGATGGAACACGACATTCAATTTCATCTCGCCCGAAGAGCTGAAAATGCCGGAGGAGTTCAAGCTTTATCTCGAAAATCTCGGCCTGAAATATTATGAACACCTCGATTTTACCGATATCATTTCAAGGGCAGATATCATCTATATGACCAGGGTTCAGAAAGAGAGGTTCTCAGATCCGATTGAATACGAAAAGGTGAAGAATGTGTACGTTCTGAAAAATTCAATGCTTAAAAATACAAAACCAAATATGCGAATACTTCATCCCCTACCAAGGGTGAATGAAATACATACCGATGTGGATGCCAATCCTAAAGCATATTATTTTGAACAGGCTCTCAACGGGGTTTATACGCGGCAGGCTATACTCTGCTCACTTTTAGGAATCAAGTAGAAAGGAAGGTGAATCATGAAAAAGCAATTAAGTGTCAGTGCAATTGAAAACGGAACTGTTATAGATCACATTCCGGCAAGGAACCTATTCAAGGTAATCCAGATCCTGGGACTTGATCATATAGACAGCCAGATAACCTTCGGCACCAATCTCGAAAGCAAAAAGCTGGGAAGAAAGGCAATTATAAAGATCTCAGGCAAATTCTTTGAAGATGAGGATATTAACAGGATCGCACTTGTAGCCCCTGACGCCAAGCTGAATATCATAAAGGATTACGAGGTCGTTGAAAAGAAGCTTGTCGAAGTACCGGATACCATAGTTGGGATCGCCAAATGCATGAACCCAAAGTGCATAACCAATTTTGAAGCTGTCACTACCCGGTTTAAAGTTGTCTCTAAAAAGAATGTGGCTCTCAAATGTCATTATTGTGAGAAGATCACAACGCAGGAGAACATGACAATAATCTGAGTCTGATAAAATCAAATTCTTTAAGAATCCACTACCTCCGCCCTGTCTTCGGCGGGTGACTCCTCTTAAGAAGAGTAGAAATTAGCAGTACTTACACAATTTTACCCTCCTTCCAGGGAGGGGGCCCCGACTTCATGTCGGGACAGGGTGGCAGCATGGATTATTACCTTAGCCTGTCGTATGACCTTACAAGCTCCTCATCTTTCTTGATTCCCCGGTATGCAAGTACTGCTAAAATGATCATGACAATTGGCAGAAACATCTTATAATTCAGGCTGATGCCGGCATGGTAATTGTTCACGACCGAAACCGCACAATAAACAAGTGCACCGATAAATACAAGGACCAGAATTATCAGTGCGATTGTCAGCTTCATCTGAAGCTTCCTTTTCCTGTATAAAAATATTGCTGCAACTGAAATAGCGATAATTAATGCAATGATTACACCGACCGGCGCCGGGTTACTGTCCAGATGAAGTGTATCTGTCCCCTTTAACTGATAGATCCCTGAAGTATTCAGCATGATCCCTGCACCTGAATTGTTATTAAATGTTAAAATGCTTCCTCTCAGGAATAAAGCAGCCACCAGTGCTGTCAGAAATAAATATACCGATTGAATTCTCTGAATCATATTGGCAGGATTTTTTAAACTGAAGTAAAATTAGATGGTTTTGGTCAAATAAAAATATGAGATCTGATATCATGCTTTCGGGAGCCGTAACTCTATTTATTATAATTTTTTAACACATTTTTAAGAACATGAGTAACTCAGAAAGATTCAATTTACCTACCTTTGCGTCCTTGATATTAAGCTCACATTCAAAGTTGAAATCCCGTTCTGTTAAGCTACTAGCTGCAACGGCAGAAATATAATCAATTCCTGAAATGAAGAAAAAACTAAACCTGGTAATCACGATTTTCCTGATTATTGTACTTGCAGCAATAATCGCCTATCCAAAGGTAAAGCCGCTTTTTGCTGCAAAGTCCCCAATGCCAGCTGCTCCTGGTGGTCCCGGCAGAGGACAGGGTGGTTCCATGCAGGGGAGACAGTTACTTAACGTGAGCGGATTTCTCATCAAGCCTGCGCAGCTTAGCGAACTGGTAAACAGCAACGGAACTTTAAGGCCTGATGAGGAGGTTGATCTTTCTTTCGAGACTTCCGGGAAAATTGTAGGGATTAATTTTACTGAAGGAAAAAGGGTACAAAAAGGAGATCTTCTCGCGAAGATAAATGATAAGCCATTACAGGCACAGCTTGAGAAACTTGAGGCGCAAATAAAGCTTGTTGAACAAAAGGAATTCAGGCAGAGGAGCCTCCTCACAAAGGACGCAATAAGCCAGGAAAGTTATGACCAGATCGAAACAGAACTCCAGACCACCCAGGCTGATATTAATCTTGTCAAGGCAATGATTGCTCAAACTGAACTCCGGGCACCGTTTGACGGGATAATCGGTCTTCGGTATGTAAGTGAAGGAAGCTATACTACACCGTCAACAAAAATTGCCAGGCTTATCAAGATCAAGCCATTAAAGCTCGAGTTCTCAATACCTGAACAATATGCTGATGAAATTAACATCGGTTTCCCTCTTTCTTTCAAGGTTACCGGTAACAATACAGTTTTTAATGCAAATGTTTATGCAGTTGATCCGAAGATTGAACTTAATACCCGTTCAATCGTAATAAGGGCATTGTATCCAAACAGGAATGAAGAGCTGAAATCCGGGCGGTATGCTGCAGTCACTCTGCAATTGTCAAAGATCGAAAATACTATTGCCATTCCTACTGAAGCGCTGGTTGTCGAAATGGAGGGTGAATCGGTGTTTATCTACAAGAAAGGTAAAGCATCGAAGGTTCCCGTTGGAACAGGCCTTCGCACAGAAGATCTTATTCAGATCGTTAACGGATTGAAATTTGGTGATACGTTGCTTACAACAGGGATACTCCAGTTGCGTCAGTCGCTTCCTGTTGTGCTCGACACACTTATTGTTAATTAATTAACATATAATCAATAAAATATGAGTCTTTCATCAGTAAGTATAAACAGACCTGTACTGTCAACCGTATTTGCTCTTGTAATACTTCTGTTCGGGATTGTCGGAGCCACTTTTCTGGGGATCAGGGAATTTCCAAGTGTTGATCCTGCTATTATAACTGTTCAGACTACCTATCCGGGAGCTAATTCTGATGTCATTGAGACCCAGATAACTGAGCCGCTTGAACAAAATATCAATGGCATTCCCGGCGTGAGATCCCTTACAAGTGTCAGCCGTCAGGGAGGCAGTAATATAACTGTCGAATTTGAACTATCAGTCGATCTTGAAACTGCGGCCAACGATGTCAGGGATAAGGTTTCCCAGGCTCAAAGGCTTCTGCCGCGTGACTGCGATCCACCAATTGTTACAAAAGCTGATGCTGATGCAAATCCAATACTTTTTCTTACTGTTGAAAGCAGCAAGAGATCCCTCCTTGAACTTTCTGAAATTGCTGATCTCACATTGAAGCAACAGCTCCAGACAATATCAGGAGTAAGCGCTGTCAGCATTTTCGGTGAGAAACGTTATTCGATGCGTCTCATGATTGATCCTGTCAAGCTTGCCGGCTACGAGCTTACACCAATGGATGTCAGGAATGCAGTAAACCGTGAAAACGTTGAACTTCCTTCAGGTACGATCGAGGGTACAAATACCCAGCTGACCATCAGGACCCTTGGCCTGATGTCGACGCCGAAGGAATTCAATGACCTTATAATTAAGCAATCAGGTGACCAGATTGTAAGGTTTAAGGATATTGGCCGTGCGGAGCTGGGACCTGAGGATATCAGAAGTATTATGAAAAAGGATGGCGTTCCCATGGTTCAGATTGCTATCGTGCCGCAACCCGGATCAAATCATATCGATATCGTTGATGAAACCTACAGGCGTCTCCAATATATTCGCAAAGACCTCCCGGATGATGTAAAGGTAAATGTCAACTATGATAATACACAATACATCAGATCTTCAATAAAGGAGGTCAAAAACACAATTTATATCGCCTTCGCTCTTGTTGTTGTGATCATCTATTTCTTTCTCCGCAGCTGGAGAGCTACGACGATCCCTATTCTGGTCATTCCTGTTTCGCTCGTCGGTGCCTTCTTCATAATGTACATTGCCGGATTTACCATTAATGTTCTGACTCTGCTCGCAATTGTTCTTTCAATAGGTATAGTTGTGGATGATGCTATTGTAGTTATGGAAAATATTTATGTCAAGGTTGAATCCGGATTTAGCCCAATTGATGCCGCTCTGAAAGGCTCAAAGGAAATATATTTTGCAATCATATCTACAACCATAACTCTTATTTCGGTCTTTTTCCCGATCGTATTCCTGCAGGGTATCACAGGCCGTCTTTTCAGGGAATTTGCTATTGTTATGGCAGGTGCAGTTGGTATTTCAGCTTTCCTTGCATTGTCATTGACTCCAATGGTGTCGTCAAAACTCCTGAGACATGAAAAAAGGCACAGCTGGTTTTTCAGGAAAACAGAGCGTTTCTTTGACAAATTGAATACAGCTTACAGGAATGGTTTAGGTTCATTTCTCCTTCATCGAAGAGCTGCCCTCATTATAATTGTTGTTGCCGTTGGACTGGTCGTTTTACTATGGAAGTCAATCCCGTCCGAAATGGCACCGCTGGAGGATCGTTCCCAGGTCACCATAAATACAACTGCCCCTGAAGGATCGACATACGATTTCATGCTCGCATATTGCGATGATATTGCCAAACTCGTTGAGCAAAAAGTCCCCGAAAGGCTCAACTATGCAACTATGGTCAGAGGCGGGGGCATGGGAAATATCAGGATAATGCTTGAAAAGCCGGACAAAAGAAAAAGATCGCAACAGGAAATCGCTGATGAGATGACTTCTGACTTAAGGAAAAAAACCAAAGCCAGATCCTTCGTGATGCAGCAATCCACCTTCGGAAGCAGGAGAATGGGGATGCCGGTCCAGTATGTACTTCAGGCTACGTCTATTGATAAACTCAGACAAATTCTTCCTACATTCATGGCCAGGGTAATGGAGAGTAAAGTTCTTACAATGGCCGACGTGAACCTGAAATTTACCTTGCCTGAGCTGAGGGTTCACATAAACCGGGAAAAAGCAATCACACTTGGTGTATCGACCCAGAATATCGGACAAACCCTTCAGCTTGCACTCAGCGGGCAGCGTTTCGGATACTTTTTTATGAACGGCAAGGAATACCAGATCCTGGGTGACCTTGCACGGGCAGACAGAAATAAACCGCTTGATCTGAAATCTCTTTATGTGCGTAACGACAAGGGTGATATGATCCAGTTCGATAACCTGGTTTCTCTTTCGGAAGAGACAGCTCCGCCCCAGCTCTACCGCTACAATCGTTTTGTTGCAGCCACAATCTCTGCCGGTCTGGCAAAAGGGAAGACAATGAGCGAAGGGCTTGCAGAAATGGATCAAATTGCAAAACAGGTGCTCGATGAGTCGTTCAGGACAGCACTGGCCGGTGATTCAAAGGACTTCCGTGAAAGTTCTTCGAGCCTTATGTTTGCATTTGTTCTCTCATTAATTCTGATCTTTCTTGTTCTTGCAGCACAGTTTGAGAGCTTTAAGGATCCGTTGATTGTGATGATGACAGTTCCGCTCGCACTCATAGGGGCTTTGATATTCATGTGGTATTTCGGCATTACAATGAATATATTCAGCGAAATCGGGATCATTATGCTTATTGGTCTGGTCACAAAGAATGGCATTCTGATTGTCGAATTCGCAAACCAGAGAAAAATATCCGGCATGTCGAAAATGGATGCCATTAAATATGCGGCAGCTGCGCGGTTACGTCCAATCCTTATGACAAGCCTTGCAACCATTCTCGGGATTTCTCCATTAGCACTTGGACTCGGTGAAGGAGCTCAGAGCCGTGTTGCAATGGGAACCGCTGTCATCGGAGGTATGGTGTTTGCCACATTCCTCTCATTGTTCATTGTCCCTGCAATCTATTCCTTTATTTCAAGTGAAACAAAAATGAGCCAAAATGAGAATAAGGTTACTCCCGTTTAGCCTTTTGATCTGTTTTTCATCCCTGTGTGTCAAGGGACAGGTTGTATATGAACTGAATACCTGCATCAGGACCGGTCTGGAACGGAACTTTTCACTTTTGATAACAAAAAACAGCGAACAGATCTCAAAAAATAACTTTACAATCGGCAATGCCGGTTTTTTACCATCCCTGGATCTTACCAGCCAGCATAGCGGAACTCTTAATGATCAGAAGCAGAATTTTACTGATGGCTCAAGGACGGTAACCAATAATATTTTTAACACGAATACATCTGTAGGAGTAGCCATGGATATGACTATATTCAACGGCTTCAGCGTTCAGACAACATACAAAAAGCTGAATGAGCTCAGGCAGATCGGAGAACTCAATACTCAGCTTTCAATTGAAAATCTGATCTCAAATATCATCTCCGGCTATTACAATTACATCCAGCAGGTTGAGCTTCTGAATAACGAAAAGTATGCCGTTACTCTTTCCAAAGAAAGGCTTCGTATTGATGAAGATCGATATCTTCTGGGATCAAACTCAAAGCTGCAGGTCCTTCAGTCAAGGGTATATCTTAATGCGGACAGTTCGAGGCTTTCACAACAATACGAGGTGGTTCGGGCCGCGCAGATCAGCCTGAATGAGCTGATGGCTGCTGAGGATCTTGGTACTGAGTTTATATCAAAGGATACATCCATCGTAGTAGACTCTACTCTTATCTATGAAAAGCTTCTTCAGGAAACTCTTGAAAACAATACCAGTATGAGGATTGCCTCCAAGAACAAAACCATTTCGGAGTATGATTATAAAATAATTGCAGCACGGACATACCCCTACCTCAATCTAAATTCCGGCTATAATTACAACCTTAACACCTTTTCATCTAGCTCAATGAAAAACCAGCAGACCAATGGCTTTAACTACGGTCTTACCTTCGGTGTAAATATTTTTAACGGCTTCAACCAGAGAAGGAATCTGAAGAATTCATCTATTGACATATCAAATAAGGACCTTCTGTATAAAAATATTGAACAGGGTGTCAGGGCTGATTTACTTACAATTTACCACGCTTACAGCAATTATTTAAGGCTTATCGCCCTTGAAAAACAGAACCTCGAGACCGCTACTGAGAACCTGGCCATTGCAATGGAGCGATATAAACTAGGAAGCCTTTCAGGGATTGAGCTCCGTGAGGTTCAGAAAAGCCTTCTTGATGCCCGCGAAAGTCTTCTTTCGGTCCAGTACCAGGCCAAGCTTGCCGAGATATCACTCCTTCTTATCTCGGGCAGGATAATGGAATATTATAAGTAGCCGATAGTCTTATTATCCTTATATTTGTCCCTCATATTTTCAAATGTTGAAGAAAACCGAGCTTATAACGAACAGTGACGGAAGTATTTTTCATCTGAACCTGCTTCCGGAGGATATCTGTGAAAAGATAATCATTGTCGGAGATCCAGGCCGCGTTGAAATGCTATCTTCCCTCCTTGAGAGCATAAGGGTCAGGAAGCAGAACAGGGAATTCAGCACGGTGACCGGAAGCTATGATGGGACTGAGGTAACCATTATATCTTCGGGGATCGGGACCGACAATATCGATATAGTAATCAACGAGCTTGACGCTCTTGCCAATATCGATCTCAGGTCCGGGGAAATCAGGGAGGAACCTGTGCCTCTTACATTCATTAGGATCGGCACTTCAGGTGGTCTGAGGAGTGATGTGCCGGCAGGATCTGTTGTTCTCACCGAGACCGCAATAGGATTTGATGGGCTCATTCATTTTTATGAGGGTTATGACTGGCTGCTCGATAATATGCTGTCGACTTATATGGCAGAATACCTCGAATGGCCCGATACGCTTTCCTTTCCGTATGCAGTCAATGCCAGCAAGGAACTTGTGGCCATGTTCGGGAAAGAGGATTTCATCAGGGGAATAACTATTTCAGCTCCGGGATTTTACGGCCCGCAGGGAAGGCGCCTGAGGCTTGATACGTTCGACGCTGAAATCAATAATAAGCTTGCCGGGTTCTCATTAATGGGCAGAAAAATATGCAATTATGAAATGGAGAGTTCTGCAATTTATGGACTGTCGGGTCTCCTTGGCCATAAAGCCCTCACTCTCTGCGCGGTGATCGGTAACAGGGTATCAGGTGAATTTATTAATGATTATAAGCCTATCATCATGGATCTGGCGGCTAAGGTGATGAACATTATTTAGCCTTATTGTGAATTGTAACAAATGTTACAAATTTGCCCGGTACCACTCTATTGCTTCTTCCATTCCTTCCTGCGCTGAATGAGTCGGATTGTACCCGAGCAATCTTTTTGCCTTTTCAATTGAAGCCAGGGAATGCGGTATGTCACCGGAACGGTTCGGTCCGTGAACAGGCTTTATCCCAAGTACTTCCCTGTCATATTTCCCGATAAGCACCTTGATCATTTCAAACAGGTCGTTCAGGCTTGTCCGGTCACCATATGCTACATTATATACCTGATTGATTGCTTCAGCATTAGTTACAAGAGCAGCAAGGTGATTCGCCTGCAGGACATTGTCGATATATGTAAAATCTCTTGAATACGAGCCATCACCGTTAATAGTGGGAGCATCATGGCTCATCAGCTTTCTGACGAAGAGGGGTATGACGGCAGCATATGCCCCCATGGGATCCTGGCGACGTCCGAAAACATTGAAATAACGAAGTCCTATTGTTTCAATATTATAGGTGTCAGAAAAATTCTCTGCAAAAAGCTCATTGGTATATTTTGTGATTCCATACGGCGACATCGGCTTACCAATCTTTTCCTCAATTTTAGGAAGTCCCGGATGATCTCCATATGTTGATGAGCTGGCAGCATATATGAACCTTTTTACACTGGCCTGCTTTGATGCAAAGAGCATTTTTACAAATCCACCGATGTTAACATCTGTTGAAGTCACAGGATCCTTTATTGATCTCGGGACTGATCCCAGGGCAGCCTGGTGGAAGACATAATCAATTCCTTTTACTGCAATCTCACAGTCCTGATAATTTCTTATATCTCCTTCTATCAGTTCAAACTCCGGATCCTGAAGGAAAGTTGTGAGATTCTCCCTTTTACCGGTTGCAAAATTATCAAGGCATACAACATGGTTTCCAGAACCGAGCATGGATTCGACAAGGTTGGAGCCGATGAATCCTGCCCCTCCTGTAACCAATACCCTGCAGCCGCTTAATTTCCGATACATTTGTATTCTATTGTAAGTAACTATTCAGGCCAGTTTTGTTTATCAGATCTTGTTCAGCTATTTCCCGATAAATAAAAGTATCTCCTTCAATATAAATTCAGCAGTTTTACCATCACCATAATAGCCGGGATATTGCAAGTCGATTCCCGGATTCATAAATCCTGCAAATTCATTCCGGATCTGCCCGGGATTTGCGTCAGCAAGCTTCACAGTACCGTTTGCCACAAGTTCGATCCATTCCGTTTCTTTGCGGAGAACGATGCATGGTTTTCTGAAAAAATGGGATTCTTTCTGAACACCTCCTGAGTCTGTCAGAATCATCCTGCATGTCTTTTCAAGGAGCGTCATTTCGAGATATGAAACCGGCGGTATAATCCGCAGATATTTACAATTCTTAAGTTCATCGAACAGGCATCCGAGGTTTGTTTTAAGTGAATTCATCGTGCGCGGATGGCATGGCATAATGAATGGAAGCGTATATTCCTCCGAAAGTCCTCTTAAGCAGGTCATTATGGCTTCAAGGCGGTTCCTGTCATCAGTGTTGATGTCCCTGTGTATCGTAATTAGGATGAATTGGTCTCTATCAAGCGACATATCCTTGATAAGGTCTGCTTTTTTCCTTTCGGCAAGTTCAGCGAAGAACAGGGAATTGTCGTACATTATATCACCTGTAAGATAGATCTTTGGATTATCAATTGAATATGGGGGACTGTTTTCCGGCCGGAATCCCTCATTCATAAGGTTCTTGAAAGCTGCATTGGTCGGTGCAAAAAGGAGCGTCGAGGCGTGGTCGCTCATTATCCTGTTGAGCTCTTCCGGCATTGTTTTATTGAATGACCTCAATCCTGCTTCAACATGGACGACCGGGAAATGAAGCTTGGATGCAGCGATTGCCCCTGCAAGTGTCGAGTTTGTGTCACCGTAAAGCATCACACAATCAGGCTTTTCGGCAAGAAGCACATCCTCAATGCCGGTTATCATCATCGATGTCTGGCGCCCATGATGCGCCGAACCTACGCTAAGATTGAAATCAGGCTTAGGTATTTCAAGCTCGTCAAAGAAAACCTCCGAAAGCTCCTTGTCATAGTGCTGACCGGTGTGCAGTGTAATCTCATTTATCTCCTGGGAGTAATTGTGGGCAATTGCCCGGCTTATGGCTGAGGACTTTATAATCTGGGGCCTTGCACCAACTATATTCAGCAGCTTGATCTTTGACATTATTTATTCAGGGAAAGAGGTTTTTGTTAAAGTTACGGATTTTTCAGAGTCTTATTAATAAAAATGGGCATCACAAGTATAACGTAATGCCCACCATTAAATTATATTTCAACTATTTAGCATAATTTACCGCTCGTGTCTCACGGATTACAGTAATTTTTATCTGGCCGGGATAAGTCATCTCATTCTGTATCTTCCTCGCGATCTCGAATGAAAGGTTTTCAGCTTCCTTATCCGTAACCTTCTCCGCTCCCACTATTACCCGAAGCTCTCTTCCGGCCTGTATCGCATATGTCTTCATCACTCCCGGGTACTGAAGTGCCAATGATTCAAGCTCCTTGAGCCTCTTTATGTACGACTCGACAACTTCACGCCGCGCACCAGGTCGTGCCCCTGAGATAGCATCGCAGACCTGGACTATCGGTGCGATGAGTGTTGTCATTTCTGTTTCGTCGTGATGCGCACCTATAGCGTTGCATATTTCCGGTTTCTCCTTGTATTTTTCAGCCACCTTCATGCCAAGAACAGCATGAGGAAGTTCCGGTTCATCATCGGGCACCTTCCCGATATCGTGAAGTAAACCTGCCCGTTTAGCCAGTTTCGGATTCAACCCCAGCTCGGCGGCCATAATTGCACTGAGGTTTGCAACCTCCCTTGAATGCATCAGGAGATTCTGCCCATACGAAGACCTGTATTTCATCTTACCGATCAACCTTACCAGCTCGGGATGTAAACCATGAATTCCCAGGTCAATTGCTGTCCTTTTTCCCACTTCAAGTATTTCGTCCTCAACCTGCTTCCGGGTTTTTTCAACAATTTCCTCGATCCTTGCAGGATGTATCCTTCCGTCAGTCACGAGTTGGTGAAGGGCAAGCCTTGCGATCTCTCTTCTCACCGGATCGAATGCCGAAAGAACAATAGCTTCCGGAGTATCATCAACAATAATTTCAACTCCTGTGGCAGCCTCGAGAGCACGTATATTCCTTCCCTCACGGCCGATTATACGTCCTTTTATTTCGTCCGACTCAATGTGGAACACCGTTACTGCATTTTCTATAGCGACCTCAGCGGCCACTCTCTGGATCGTCTGAAGGACAATCCTCCTGGCTTCCTTATTAGCCGTCATTTTAGCTTCATCGAGGATCTCATTAATATAAGACATCGCACCTGTCTTTGCCTCCTCTTTCAGCGATTCAATAAGATGGTTTTTAGCTTCTTCTGCTGAAAATCCCGAAATAGCTTCAAGCTGATCAACCTGCTGCCTGTGCAGCCTGGCGAGCTCCTCATTTTTTTTCTCTACAAGCTCAAGCTGTGAAGTCAAATTCTCCCTGATGGCTTCTGTCTCATTTTTCTTTCTTTGTGACTCTTCAATTTTCTGCGATAATGTGAGCTCTTTTTGCTTTAACCTGCTTTCTGAAAGGGCGATTTTATTGTTCCTGTCATTAATGACCTTTTCATGTTCAGCCTTCAGCTGTAAAAATCTCTCTTTTGCCTGGAGGATCTTTTCTTTTTTTATCACCTCCGCTTCAGTTTCCGCTTCCGTAATTATCTTCCGGCTCTTATTCTTCAGTGCTTTCTGCCACACAAGGTAGGAAGCACCAAAACCCAGGATAAGGGCCGAAACGCACAGGACTATTGCCAGTCCGTTAAATACACCATTAATAAGTAGTATCATCGTTTCCGTTATTTAATAAAAAACCCGCAGAGTCTCCTCAGCTTTTATAAAACCCCATATCTACATGGCTGGAGCCGCTAACTCATCTCGAACGTCCACCGTCACGCCTGAGCGTGATCCCGAATAATCGGGATGAGGCCTGTCCTACGTGAACTAAGCACTGCTCCAAAGTTTTAAGTGTTGAGTTTCAAAAATGAATGAAGAAACAATGCGGGCAATAAGTTTGCTATATTTTAAAGAACGCTGCTACTCTTTTTCTTCAAGAACTTTATTAATCCTTCCAATAAGTTCTTTAACAGTATCGGAAAACCGGTCATCACTAAGCTTCTCCTCCTCTTCGTTCAACTTAATCACGTACTGCAGTGAAGCCATCGCGAGGAAATCCTGCACATCCTTATCTGAATAACGCTGCTTATACTGCAGCACCTTCTCATTGATCATCCTGGCAGCTTTCCTGATCTTTTCTTCGTTTTCCCTTTCTACCTTCAATGGATAATATCTGTCTGCTACATTAACCCTGATGGATAACTTATCATCCATTGTTATATCTTATCTGTTTAAAAGAGCAACACATCTGTCAATTTCCCGCACCAAATCAGTAATCTTCTTTCTTGCCTCAATGGCATTCTCTCCCCCACCTAACAGTGCTCCTGATAATTTAACTCTCTCGTATTTTGTTTCTAGTTCCCTTATTTTTTCATTTCGGTCCTGAAGGTCTTTTCTTAACACTTCATTCTCGTTCTTGAGCTCATTGATTTCTGTCCGCAGGTTCCCGTATTTATCTATCAATTCATCAATTTTCTTATTTAGGATCAACAGCTCTGCATAACCCTGATCGGACATAACCAAACCTTTGCCGCAAAGTTAATATTGTTAATTATATTTTCAAAAAATTAGCCCAAATAGTTTGGCAGAACACTATAGAAGGATAGCTTTGCGTTTCTAATAAACACAATTGTTCACTATAATGATACTTCTTCGCATTTTACTTATCAGCGCATTATTTATCAACCAAATAGATCTTGATCCAAAAGACAATAAAGACAATGCTGTATTTATTTCGCCCGTTAAAATGCCTCTATCACTTTCAGCGAGCTTTGGTGAATTAAGGATCGATCACTTCCATTCGGGTCTTGATATAAGGACTCAGGGAGTAACCGGTAAAGAAGTGGTGGCCACAGCTGCTGGTTACGTGTACAGGATAAGCGTTTCACCCGGAGGTTTCGGTAAGGCACTTTACCTCCGCCATACTTCGGGATATGAAACTGTGTATGGCCATCTTGACCGGTTCATTCCCGAAATTGAAGATTATGTTGTCTCAGGACAGTACGAGAATAAAAGCTACATGGTGACACTCTGGCCGCCCAAAGATAAATTCATGTTCAACCAGGGCGATATAATAGCTTTTTCAGGCAACACAGGCAGCTCATCGGGCCCGCATTTACACTATGAGATAAGAAAGGCAGATGAAGAGTTACCCGTCAATCCTCTCACGTTCGGATTTGGAGTAACTGATGATTACCGGCCTGTAATTGAGAGGTTGATAATATATCCTGAAAGCAACAATACTCTTATCAATAACCATAATAAGATACTGAAATTCAATGTATCCGGAAACAACGGCCACTATAGCCTGAATCCGGGTGCTGAAATCACTATCAGCGGATCGGCAGGATTTGGTTTACAGGCATACGATTTAGTCAATAACAGCAACAGCAAATGCTCAGTGTATTCGATCGAGCTCAGGGTTGACAGCCTGCCAGTTTTCAGTTACCTTATGGATGCGTTTTCGTTCAATGAATCCCGCTATATAAACAGCCATATTGACTATGAAACTTATCTGAAAGAGGATGTTTATGTCGAACGGGCGTTTGTGCTTCCCAATGACAAATTATCACTTTATCATAATGTTAAGAACAGGGGAATTGTTAGCTTCAACGATGATAAAAGACATCATATTGAGATCATAACCGCGGATGTAAGCAACAATAAATCAATCCTTTCCTTTTATGCCAGATCTACAGTCCCTGTAAAGCAGGCAGTGGGAGACAAGACCAATAGCAATAATTCTGCAATAATGCCATTCAATCGCACTAACAGGTTAGTGTCGGGAAATGTGATCGTAAGCATTCCATCGGGTGCGCTCTATGATACGCTGAGGTTTGAATTCTCACGTATTCCGTGCAAGAGTAACATGTGTTCAGATATTTACAATATCCATAACAGGTATACTCCTGTGCATAAGCCATATACACTGTCGATAAAACCTGACAGTATCCCTTCCGGCAAAGAATCGAAACTGCTGATAATTCAGCTTTCTGAAGAAATGAAAAAAATTCCCCTTCCAAGCTGGTGGGCAAATGGTTACCTGAATGCAAATCCTTCTGTATTCGGTACATTTTTCGTCGGAATTGATACTGTTCCTCCACAGATATCTTTAAACGGATTTGCTCAGGGAGCCAATATGTCAGGCAGGACAGAGATAAGGATCAAGATCAATGACGATCTCTCAGGGATAAAATCATATGATCCGCAAATTGACGGGAAATGGGCTCTGTTCGAGTATGATCAGAAGAATAACCTGCTTGTTTACCGGTTCGATGAAAAGCGAATCATGAAAGGAATGAAACATGACTTTGTCCTTCATGTCACAGACAACTGTGGTAATGTCAGTAAAATAGACCGCCAGTTTATATGGTAACAGGTTATGAGTATATCCGTGCAGGATAAATACCCTTGCGGATCATCTGCTTTAGACTTTCGACAACATACGGCTTATCTTCCCGGTAAGTAACGCCGAACCACCTTTCATTCGTCATCAGTATCTTGATGGTGATTTCACCTGTCTTTACAAACTTATCAACAGAGGTGGGTATATCCAGCTCGGACTTCGGGTCCATGCCACGTTCATTAATGAAGTTTGTGAATTCTTTTGCCAGAAAATCAAAGCAGGATGGCTTGAATCCCCACAGATTCATCGAGACAATCTCACTGCCCGTAAAATGAAGCTGTGTTCCGTCAGCTCCCGGCGCGACAGCGCCTGTTTTGGTTTTTTCTATCTGGCGTGTTTCGACTATTTTGCTCAGTAAGCCGTTATCTCCGGCCTGGCAAATGCCACGATTGACATGACCATGTTCCGATAACGTATTCCCAAGCTTATAGCCGACTATGCAATAATTGTTAGGATCTTTGTCATTTACCAGGAAGTCCATAAGGATATTAAAGGAATCAACGCCATAGTAATCATCAGCATTTATCACACCGAATGGTTCCTTTATCTTGTCCCTTGCAACCAGAATTGCATGACTTGTACCCCATGGTTTTTGCCTTTCCGGAGATACCTTAATCCCGGCCGGAATATCGTGTAAGTCCTGGAACACATAGTCAACCTCCATCTTGCCCTGGAGTTTTTCAACGAATCTCTCCTTTACCTGCTCTTCGATATCCCTTCTGATCACAAAAATGATCTTGCCGAAACCAGCACGGATTGAATCATATATTGAGTAATCAATTATTGTTTCACCTGAAGGACCCACTTCATCGAGCTGTTTGTTACCGCCATAGCGGGTTCCCATACCGGCAGCCAATACCAAGAGAGATGGTTTCATAAGACAAGGTTTTTGTTTACACAATTATAAAGAAAATATTGTTACTTTTAGTTAACCGAATGAATTTTGTCCGTGGAGTGTAAGCTCGAGATATGCGTCGACAGCGTTGAATCCGCAATCAATGCACAGATTGCCGGAGCTGACCGTGTTGAGATGTGCGATAACCTCATGGAGGGAGGAACCACTCCAGGCTATGGTACTATATTATCAGCCAGGAGTAATCTTGATATCGGTCTCCATGTCATTATAAGGCCAAGGGGCGGCGATTTTCTATATTCAGACCTTGAGTATGACATAATGAGAAGGGATATAGATCTGTGCGG
>JAUZNW010000010.1 GCA_030706785.1 Bacteroidota bacterium
GAGCATCGATTTCAGGAGCTGCTTTGATACGATCCTTTCATCGTTCAGCCCTTTCATATCAATGCTGCAAACCATTAGCTTCCCTCCTCCTGTCTTTGATTCAAAAACCAGCGCCAGCCTCCTGTTTTCGAACCATGTATCGATAGGCTGGACAAGTGGCTTAAGGTCAGCAGGAAACCCGTCAAGTATCATAGCCTGCGAATGAGCAATGGGATCCCACCATTGCCAGTTGCTGTGATATTCAGTTGGAAAATCCCTGAAAATCGGATGTTCCGGATCACAAAGGATCCCGAGAGTATGGGGAGGCTGGTTACCCGTCCAGGCAGTATTCCAGAAAATGCTCGAAAATCCTATGCCTACCTGGGCTCCTTTGTTTTTCGCGACCTTACCGTGTATCAGGAGGAGTACACTACCTCCCTTTTTAAGGATATTCTCAGCATTTCTGTCAAGCCTGTCTGTGACAAACACATTTCCTGGTTTGGTCTCCTCAAGAACCGGATAAACCCATAAATCCCATTTGTTTTTAAAGGGTGTATTTTCGAGACTGACCTCGAGTGTTAATTTCTGTGCTTGTGAAATCATTGAAAGATCTGTAGCAACCGATCCGACTGAAATGCAATTGCCTATTGGGATTGTGTCTTTTGTAAACACTTTTTCATAGAATATTTTGCCGTCCGGACCAATTATTCTGCAATCGATTGAAGAATTACTAAGAGGCCGTTGACCAAAATGAGCTACTTCAATTCCGGCTTTAAATTGTTCATTGTTCCTGAAAACCATCTTATCCATCCTGGCCAGCGGAACTGTTACATTACAAAACATCCTGAACTCTTCCGGGGTTATGTATCCCTTGTTTTCGAAAAAAGGATTCAGAATTCCAACCAGTGCTGTACCCTGTCCGGGAAAGTCATGGAGCTGCAGAAGGTGGAAACCGCCGAAACCGGGAGTACGCAGGGCAGCCTCAATATCAGCTTTATAGCACAATGCCTGGAGTTTGCCGGATGCCATCAGGAAATCCTCAGCCTGGCTTCCCATATTATTTTCAGTCAGAGATTCCCTGAAGATCTCAAAATTTGTGGGCTTCAGCACTCCTGTATACTTTGAGATCTCTTTAAAATCCGGATAGACGCACCATTGTCCTATTTCGTGGCTCACAGTGGGAATATTGTGCTGAGAGACAAAATCACGGTAATCAAAAATTGTCTGGGGAGCTTTAGCATTTATTATACTTTTTAATCCTTCTCCCCAGCCCTGGATCCTTGGAACCGCTGTAAGGTTATAGTCATTTTCGGGAATAATGGGCCATCCGGCTCCCGAAGTATAAACTCTTCTGTCATCCTTTGATTTCCAATATGTTATCAGTTTCCCAAGGAACGAGTTCTGATTTCTCCCGGCAGGTTCATTACCGTAAGCGAGCATGCAGAATGAAGGATGATTCCCGTATTCCCTGATTATCCTGTCTCCCTCCTCATAAATGAATTTGTCCACAGCCCCGCCGTCTCCTATGGAAGTTCCCTGGTTAGCCCATGAACTGCATTCAATGTGAAAATAGATACCGAGCCGGTCGGCAGCTATGAATGCTTCTTCGGGTGGACACCATGAGTGAAAGCGGATGGTGTTCAGGCCATAGTCTTTACAGGTCTGCAGGACCTTCATCCAGGAATCAATACTGGTAGGAGGATAACCTGTAAGGGGGAAGATACAGCATTCGAGGGTGCCACGGAGAAATATCCTTTGTCCATTAACCTCAAAATGTGTTCCGCTGGTTTTGAATTCACGCATTCCGAAGTCAGTTGTCTGCCTTTCTATAAGGCCTTTCCTCTTCTCCTCCAGATTTACAGTTATTTTATATAAGGGAGTTTCGAACTCACTCCAGAGCAAAGGATCAGGTATCTTGTAGTTCAGCACAGCCTGCTGTTCATCCGAATTTGTAACAATTGTTACATTTTTTCGCACAAGTTTTTGAGGCTTTCCGGTGTTAAAGGTGCTGGCCTGGAATGTCAGTTTCCCTCTGAAACTGACATGACCCGGATTCTTAATTCTTACAATTACACGAGCGACCTTTTTCTGAATATCAGGGAATACCTTTATCTCGTCAATATAAACATAGGAGGTGGCTATCAGGCTCATATTACCGGTGATCCCGTTCCAGTTCGACTGGGTGTGATCACTGATACTGTGAGAATTAACCCCAATAGGTATGATAATCCGGTTGTCAATCCTTATGTTAATCGTATTTTTCCCCGGAGAGAGAAAGCCGGTAAGATCATATTCATGAGGAGTTGCCAGGCTCTGTCTTGAACCTGCATCCCTGCCATTTACATAAACAGTTGATTCCCAATGGCATCTTTCCAAAGAAAGGAATATTCTTCTTTCTTTCCATCCTTCCGGAATTTCGACTTCCTTCTGGTACCAGGCTGCACCTTTATAATATTTAACAGGTTTCAGCCAGAATGGGATCTTTATATTGCCAGGCTGACGATATCTCTCATATTTTTTATCAGTGAACCAGGATCTGTCGACTATATCTCCAGTCCAGGGAGTGTTTACTGTAACCTCATCTCCTTTGCCGTTTTCAGCCATGGATCCGGGGAGTTTCACAGTCTCTGCAAAAGTCTCATTATACCATTGGTTTTTGATTCCCTGGTCGAGTGAATCAATGCGGAATTTCCATTCCCCGGCGATGGAGATCGTTTGGCGTGGTTCCGGCTGTCTGGTTGTACAACTGGTTATTGCTATCGCAAGTATAAGTAGTTTTTTCATAGAATTACTGGTTTTGCAGGTTATGCGGTTTTGCAGGTTATGCGGTTTTGCGGTTAAGTCAGTCAATCTATTTCTACATATCTCTATGTATTTCAATATATTTCATTTTCTTCACCATGGAGAACACTGAGCACACGGCGCGCGTTCTCCTTTTCTCCCACTCTTCCACTCCCCTATTCCTTATTCCTGTCGCCCGACGCCTGTCGCCTTTTATTTCATTTCTTTTTCAATTTGTTCCAGAGTCTTTCCTTTCGTTTCCGGAAGCTTTTTCAGGATGAACCAGAATCCCAGCACACATATCAACCCGTAAAGCCAGAACGTGCCTGAAACATGTAGCATCCTGTTCAGAAGCGGGAAAGTGTAAGTAAGGACAAAGCACGCCCCCCACAGGGCGAAAGTCGCTACCGACATTGCTATACCCCTAACTCTGTTTGGGAATATCTCTGAAAGAACGACCCATGTAACGGGAGCAAGCGACATTGCATAACAGGCAATTGCTATGACCACCATTGCCAGCAGTGGAAGACCATGCAGGTTAAGGAAATACATTAACCCTGCTATTGCGTAGATGCAGGCAAGTCCCCCTGCGCCAATCAGCATGAGGGCTTTCCTGCCGAGCCTGTCAACAGTGAACATTCCAACGAAGGTGAATATGAGGTTCACGCTCCCTGTGATTACAATATTGAAAAGGATATCCGTCACTGAATAGCCCGCATTGGCAAAGATCTCCTGTGCATAGTTGAAGATCACATTGATCCCGCACCACTGCTGAAAAATTGCTATGACAATCCCGATTATCAGCACCTTCGAAACTGATGGTTCCCTCAGAATGCGGTAATCTGCCCTGGTTTTCCCGGCAGTCAGCGTTTCCCTGATTGCCATGATCTCGGCATCCGCGTATTTAATTCCCCCTATCCTTGCAAGTATCCGGCGGCTCTTTGTCTCTTTCCCTTTATTCCTTGCGAGCCATCTCGGGCTTTCCGGAACAAGCCACATAAGCAGAAAGAAAAGGGAAGCAGGAATAGAGCAGGCATAGAACATCCATCTCCAGCCCATCTGTCCGTTCCAGGAAAACAATATCTGATGTACCGTTGATCCCGGAGGAACAGGCTCGGCAATCCTCCAGTTGACAAGCTGAGCGACCAGTATGCCGATGACTATCGTCAGCTGGTTCAGCGAAACAAACCGGCCGCGAACACTGCCCGGGGTCACCTCTGCAATATAGACAGGCGAAAGATTTGATGCCAGACCAATGCCGATTCCGCCAAGGATCCTGAAAAAAATAAATGATCCCAGGTGGTTTGCAGATCCTGTTCCTATCGATGCCACAATGAAAAGGCATGCAGCTATTATTAACGGCCTTTTTCGTCCGAACCGGTCGCTGAGCCATCCTGAAAAAGCAGCCCCGGCAAGGCAGCCGATCAGCGCACAGCTCATAACCCAGCCCTGGAGGGAGGAATTGCCGGTGATCTGAAAATATGGCTCATAGAAAGGTTTTGCTCCGCCAATCACAACCCAGTCATATCCGAAAAGAAGCCCTCCCATGGCGGATATAAGCGAGATCCATAAAAGGTAGTTCCAGTTATAGTTTCGGGTATTCATGTTTATAAGTTCTCACTATATCCTGTTATTCCGGGGCAGCTATTACCATAAACTCGAATGCTTTTTATTTTTTTAACCACTGAGGGCACTAAGTGACACGTAGTAACACAGCGATACTTGTTTGCTGTTCTCGCCGTGCACATCGTGTTCTCCGTGGTTAAATTTCTTTACCTCAGATCTCCTTCAAAGCCTCCAGCATTGCCACAACATTTTCGAAGGGGACGTTTGCCTGGATATTATGGATGGTATTAAAGACAAATCCTCCGTCCACATTTAAGATCCCGATCTGCCTCTTCACCTGGTCTTTAACCTGCTGAGGAGTACCGAACGCAAAAACGCCCTGTGTATCAACCCCGCCTCCCCAGAACACTATCCTGTCACCGTATTTTTGTTTCAGATTCTTAGGATCCATGCCCGAGGCATTTATCTGAACCGGATTAATAATATCGAAACCCGATTCGATAAACAGGTCCATAAAGGTCTCAATTGCTCCGCATGAATGTTTGAAAGTCTTCCAGTTCGTATTCTTATGGATCCAGTTGTTGACCTTTTTATAATATGGCATATATACCCTTGTGTATGTTTCAGGAGAGCAGAATGTGGAGTTCTGTGTTCCGAAGTCAGTGCCGCATATATAAGCAACATCCAGCCTGTCACCTATAACAGTATGAAGTTTTGCGAGATTTTCGATGGCAATATCTGTTTCCCTGTCGAAGATTTCTTTTATGAAGTCCTCCCTTATCAGAGTTGAGATATACCAGTCAGCAACGCCCCTTATACCTTTCGGGTGCTTCAGATTCAGTCCTGGAACAAGAGCAATATCACCAAGCGCTGTACCTCCGAGGGAAGCAACAGTGCCTTTGTCTGAATTTTCAGCCAGATCGGCCTGTTCTTTCCAGTACTCAAGATCATGATCGGTTACACGGGTGAACTCTTCAAGGTTATCTTCAACCTTAAGCTTTGAATCATCAATAGGTCCCTGTCTTTCCACAGCATCAAAGAAAAATCCGGTTTTAGGCATCATGGCTGCAGGAGGAACAGTTATATCTCCCTGCGGGTGGATCAGAAGATCACCATTATTATTAAATGTGCAGTTGAATTCACCTGGCAAAAGCACTTCCTGTCCCCAGAATGTACGATTCAGCTTCCAGTCGCGGTTAGGGATCCCGAACATATTGCATTCCCCGGGAAGTCCTATTACATCCACACCCATTTCCCTGATCAGTTCCTCATCAACCTCACCGAGCATCTGAAAAGGCTCGGTCACCCTGACCGGTTTCTTTTCAAGCCCGTAATATTCCCGCAGTTTTTCGACAATCCGGACATGAATGCCGGTAACTCCGGTCGAACCGAAATCCACCACTACTTTTTCTGGCTGTCTGTGATTGATTGTTTTCTTAAAATTTTCTTTTGAGGAAGATGCCATATTCAGACTGTTTCAGGTTTAATTATCTCCACATAAAGTTAATTTTTCTTTTTAATAAGGGTAACCCGTGAAGAGATATTCTTTTGTTCAGGATCCGATGTCATTTCCGAACAAAAATGCCGGTTAAAAAAAATTTACTGCAATCGGTTGCAGAAATCTAAAATAACCTTAAATTTGGTAACAGGTTCTGACCTGACCTGATATTGTCAAAACTAGATTTTATTATGGACCGATTTGCTCAAATAACCTAAATCTTTCATGCCTATGATAAAAACTGATATTGATTAAATTCTCTCTCTGACTTATTCTGACAAATTATTTAAAGATCAAACTGTTTATTTTATTAACCCGTAAACCTTTAATTATGGTAGAAAAACCCTCAGGAAGTATTTTACGGATAAAATACTTTACAAAGATTATCCTGCCACTGAGTGCTTGTGCACTTTTTCTTTTGGCAGGTGTACCCAAAACCCAGGCTTCGGCTCCTTCCGATGTAAATTATGCGTCGGTCGAACAGCAAAAAGCAATCAAAGGCCGGGTTGCTGATGCAGCTGGTAATCCGCTACCGGGAGTTAACGTTGTTGAAAAAGGGACCATCAACGGAGTTGTGACGACCTCTGATGGGACGTTTGCACTTACTGTCTCATCCGCCAGGTCGGTTCTTTCCTTTTCCTTTGTAGGATATGTTACCCAGGATGTCACGGTAGGGGACCAGGTTACAATAAATGTAACCCTGGCAGAAACGGTCACAGGGCTGGAGGAAGTTGTGGTTATAGGATATGGTACTCAACGGAAAGAAGCTGTGACAGGTTCAGTTGCTTCAATTAGTGGAAATGTGTTGCGCGATGTGCCATCTGCTAATATCTCGCAGGCTTTGCAAGGAAGAGTATCAGGAGTGGAGTTGTCTCAAACCTCAACCAAGCCGGGCGCCACAATGCAAGTCCGAATTCGTGGCACACGCTCGCTGAATGCAAGCAACGACCCGCTGGTGGTCGTCGACGGTATCCCCTTTGCCGGGTCTATCAGCGACATCAATCCCAACGATATAAAGAGTCTGGATATCCTTAAGGATGCCTCGGCAACCGCCATTTACGGATCACGCGGCGCTAACGGCGTTATATTGATAACAACCAACAAAGGACTGGTCGGGCAAAAAGCAAGGGTGACCTACAATGGTTATTATGGCTTTAAAAAGGTTTTTGCCCCTTACCCAATGATGGACGGACCGGAATTTGTTGCTCTTCGTAAAGCACGAGGTCAATACACAAACGGTATTGATGAATCCGATGATGTAAATACCAATTGGCAAGACTTGTTTTACAGAACCGGCATGGTAACAAGCCACAATTTAGGCATTTCGGGTGGTACTGAAAAAGGCAACTACAGCTTCGGTGTGGGCTACGACCGCGATGCTGCCGTAATACCTTTGCAGGACTTCAGCCGTTATACGATACGCGGTACTCTTGACCAGGGAGTAGGCAAATTTTTCCGCTTCGGCTTCACTTCAAACAACAACTATTCCATTAATATGGGTAACAGCTTGGGGCTGTACGGTGTCTTAAGCAGTTCGCCTATTGCCAACCCATATAACGCTGACGGCACGTGGAAAAGAGTCATAAAGATGCCGTTGGATAATAATTGGGTGGAAACAAGAGAAACTGTTGAAGCTTTGGGCGATAAATGGATAGACCAGGCCAAGGCGTTTGGTTCCTACAACACTCTTTTTGGAGAGGTAAAAATTCCAGGCATAGAGGGCTTAAAGTATCGCGTCAACATTGGCTTGAACTTCCGCATGAGCAATGGTGGCAACTACACAGGACAGGGGGTATTCAGTGACAATGCTGCTACAGTTTCAACTGCTTCTATCAGTAACTCGCTTACAACCAACTGGGCAATTGAAAACCTCCTGACGTACGACCGAACATTTGGTAAACATCAAGTGAATATAGTCGGGTTGTACTCTGCCGAACAAAGCATGTACAACAGTTCGTATGTTGCAGCAAAGGATATTCCCGCCGACGCTTTCCAATTCTACAATTTGGGGCGGGCTGCCGGTGAAATCACTATTAACCCTGATTACCAGGGCTATTCTGTGAGCGGCCTGATGTCGTGGATGGGACGAGTAATGTACTCATACGATAACCGCTATATGCTTACGGCTTCCATCCGCTCCGATGCCTCATCAAGACTGGCAGAGGGACATAAGTGGCATAACTATCCTGCCGTATCAGTTGGGTGGAATATCAAAAACGAATCGTTTATGAGGGATATCACCCCGATAAATATGTTGAAGCTGCGTGTGGGCTTTGGACAAACCTCCAACCAGGCCATTGCCTCCTACGCTACACTTGGAGGTTTAAGCACCAGACCTTACAACTTTGGAACTACGAACTCTGTGGGGTACTATGTATCCCAACTTCCTAACACTTCTTTAGGATGGGAGTACTCTAAAACATGGAACTTTGGCCTGGACTTCGCAGTCCTGAATAATCGCCTGTCCGGTACCATAGAGTACTATGTATTGAATACCAAAGATATTCTGCTGAGTGTTAATCTGCCTGGTACATCGGGCGTAAGCAGCTACATGGCAAATATAGGGGAAACCCAGAACAAAGGCCTGGAACTTACGCTCAATGGCGTGATATTGAACAACCTTAACGGCTTTACATGGGATGCCGGCATCAACGTGTATGCCAACCGCAACAAGCTGGTAGCGCTTGCTTCGGGACAAACGAGGGATGAATCAAACTGGTGGTTCGTAGGCTACCCCATTGATTGCATTTACGACTATGAGAAAATAGGACTATGGCAGGAGGGGGATGCGTACCTGACTACCTATGAACCAGGCGGAAATGCAGGTATGATTAAGGTGAAATATACCGGCGATTACAATGCAGATGGTTCTCCGGTAAGGCAAATTGGAGCCGCCGACAGGCAAATCCTGAGTGTAGAACCCAAATTTCAGGGTGGTTTCAACACCCGCCTGGCTTATAAAGGATTTGACCTGAGCGCTGTCGGCATGTTTAAACATGGCGGTCTCCTCATCAGCACCCTCTACTCGGCATCAGGCTACCTCAATTTGATGACTGGACGAAGGAATAACGTAAAGGTGGACTACTGGACAACGGAAAACACCGGTGCCAAGTATCCAAACCCTGCCGGCATAATAAGCGGCGACAATCCAAAGTATGGCTCTACATTGGGTTATTTCGATGCATCGTACCTGAAGATACGTATCATAACACTTGGTTATAACTTCGAAAATTTCAGCTGGATTAAAAACTCAAGTATTAGCCATATGCGGCTTTACGTCACTATAGAGAACCCATTTGTTATGTTCTCGCCCTACCACAAAGAATCAGGTATGGATCCGGAAACCAACTCATACGGCAACGAAAATGCAGCAACAATTGCTTACCAGAGACGTCTTCTGACAATAGGTACTAACACGCCTTCAACACGCAACTACTTGATTGGTATTGATTTGACATTTTAAAAAAGGATGACAATGAAACGTATAATAAAAACTTTTATAGGAACGGCCGTGATAGGATTGTTCCTGGTAGCGTGCTCTGATATTCTGGAAGAACAGCCGCGAAGTATTTATGAACCCGGGTTTTTCAAAACCGAAAAGGGTGTTATGGGAGGATTAACTGCGATGTACGCCCACCTGCGCTACATATACGGACAAGCCTACTACTATAACTCCTGCCAGACCGGTACCGATGAAGCAACATGGGCTCAGAGTGCCGATGCAAACTTCAAGGACTGTGACCTTTCCGGCGTGGGATCGCTTACTGCCTCCAGCAGCCGTTCTGATGTATTGTGGGGAACCGCATTCGCTAACATCAACACCGCCAGTGGTGTTATTGAAAATGCTGAAGCAGTAGGAACTATTTCGAATGCACTGATTGCCGAAGCCAGATTCTTCCGTGCGTTCGACTACTTCCTGCTGGTACAGACGTTCGGCGGGGTACCTCTGGATCTGGGCTCAGGGGAACTTAAGTTCAACACCAATCCCGTAAGAACTTCTGTGCGCAACACTGTGCCGGAGGTCTATACCAAAGCCATATTCCCGGACCTGCTGACAGCGATAAGCGATTTGCCGGCAACCGGACGTGTAACCGGCGGTGCAACCAAAACAGTTGCACGCCTTATTCTGGCAAAAGCTTACCTGACATATGGGTGGTGGCTCGAAAATCCAAATAGCATTCCCACTTATCCGGAGAGTGCCCGGACCGATCCTGACGGACATAATGCCGCATGGTATTTTCAGAAGGCATACGACGTGGCAACTGCCGCTATTAATGATCCCGGACCTTTCGGCTTAATGGCAACGTTCTATGACGTTAACCTGGCGCAAAACGACCGCAACAAGGAAATACTACTTTATGCCGACCATACGCAGGCCAGCGAATATTATAACGGAGGCAGCCTTACTTATGGCAGTGGCGGAGCTCCGGATAACTTTGCCGGCTGGATGGTGCAATGGAACTATACAGAACTCAGAAGTGCTACTAAGATAGACTGGTCTGCAAATACAAGTTCTGTTCAGCGTGAAGCAGAACAGCACCTGGGTCGTCCGTGGACACGTATGGCTCCCCCTATCGGCGTATTTACAACCACCTTTGCCGACAAAACCAATGATTCCCGGTACGATGGCACCTTTACAACAGTTTACCGTGCCAACTGGCCTAAAGGTGGCGGCACTTACACCTCTATTACGTCTGTATATAATGCAAACAATATGGAGGTTTTCCCGGGTGGGGCAATACTGACTTTCCTAGACGATGAACCTGGTACACCTATTGTTTACCCCAGTGGGGCGGGTCATAGTAATGTTGGTGCAGGTGAATTACCCGGAAGATCCGATTTTGTGATATCGCCGAGCGGTATAAGCAGGATAGCATATCCGGCGAACTGGAAAATTGGCACCTACCGTACCGACAATGGCACTGGATTAGGACAACCTAATGCCGGCAGTACACGTCCTTACAACATTGCCAAATTTTCAGAGCTCTACCTTATAGCTGCCGAAGCAGCAGTGAAGGGTGCTACCACACAGGCTGGTCAGACTGCCTATGACCTGATCAATGTTATTCGTGCCCGTGCCGGAAAATGGCGCTGGGACAACAATGGAAATGTCGCCAAAGTTGCAGACCATAGCACAGATATGACCGCTGCCACACCGGCAACTATAACCATTGACTATATTCTGGCGGAACGTTCGCGTGAATTTTTTGGTGAAGGTTATCGCTGGTTCGATTTGGTGCGTACGCAAAAATGGGCAACCATCGCTGGCACTTACCAAATTTGTGGTCCCACTAAAGGAGATCATACGGCGGTAACGGTAACGCGCAACATTCAACCATATCATTATCTGCGTCCCATTCCGCAAGGACAGCTGGATGGCCTGGAAATGACCGCAGATGAAAAAGCTGCATATCAGAACCCCGGATACTAGTCTGCGGTTATAAAAAGTGTCCGCAGCTGACCTGCGGACACTTTTCTATATTCACAGAAAATATGACAGATAAAATATTATGCTGAAAAAGAATTGGAAAGTAGTTCTGTTACTTCTAGTATCCTTGTCTTTCATTAGAGTTACCTCCTGTAATAAGAATGAATCCGCTACTGATGGGAATGAACTCCAGAAGAAAATCGATGAATACAACCGGAGTAATAAGGGATTAAAGGATTACTATACTTCTGACGATTACTTTTACATTGGAGTTGCTATACCTCCGTCATTCATTGATAACCAGAGAAAGGTTGCCCTGATCAGGCGTCATTTCAACAGTATTACTGCCGAGAATGACATGAAATGGTCAAATCTGCAGCCGACAGAAGGCATCTTCACCTTTGCCAATGCCGATAAAATCGTAGCCTTTGCCGAGGCCAACGGAATGAAGGTAAGGGGACACTGTCTCTGCTGGCACAATCAGGTGCCAGCATGGATTTTCAGGGATGGAACAGCTATTGCCTCAAAAGAACTTGTTCTGCAAAGGCTCCGGACTCACATAACAACTGTGATGAATCATTTCAAAGGTGAAGTATATGCCTGGGACGTTGTAAACGAAGCTATCGATGATGGAAGTTCAGTATACAGGAATTCCCAGTGGTATACCATATGCGGGGAAGACTATATTATTGAGGCTTTCAAAGCGGCAAGGGCTGCGGATCCCGATGCAAAACTGTTTTATAATGACTATACCGCCATAGATCCGACCAAAAGAGATAAAATTTATAGCCTTCTCGTAAAACTTAAGGAACAAAATCTTGTTGACGGGATGGGACTCCAGGGACACTGGAATATCAGCTATCCTTCAACAAACCTGATTAATGATGCAATTAACAAATACAAGTCATTAGGCCTGGAAGTTCAGATCACTGAAATGGATGTTTCAGTATATACTTCCAATTCTGATCCTCAAAGCGCTTATAATGATAATCTTGCACAACAGCAATCAACCGCTTACAGCAGATACTTCGAGGCATTCAGGTCATTCAAAGATGTTATTACAGGAGTTACTTTCTGGGGACTGGCTGATGACTACACATGGCTTGATAATTTTCCGGTAGCAGGGAGAAAAAATTATCCTCTACTTTTTGATGTAAATCTGGCTCCCAAAGCGGCATATTTCAAAGTCATTGATTTTTAATAATACGCTTGTAATACCCGGTCAATTAAGGTTAATTTTAAGGGTTAGTAGAATGCTGAGGCTTTCCTTGATGGTCAGCCTCAGTTTTTTTATATTTGTGATCGATGCAATTTGATACTCACATACCTGAACCACTGTTGTTTAACCCTCTTAAACATTATCTCCCATTTATCAGGGAATTCATAATTAATTATATCACCGACAGCGTAAAGCCGGAAATAAAAAAGCTTACACGGGAGCTGAAGCATATCGGGACATGTGTAATGGATATCTATACAGGCGAACTTCAGCAGGAATCGATCTTCAGGGAGATTTTGCAATTTCTGAAAACTCATGGTTTGGAAGGGAAAGAAGCTTATATGGAATGGACAGGTTCAAATTATGATAGCTTCAGGATTATTCCATTGTCAGATTCCTCCCAATGGACCCTGAAGTTCTATGAACAGGAGGCAAGGTATGTGCATATTTTCCCGGCCAGATACAGCCCGCACACGTTCAGGATCAAGGCCAACACGCTTAAATCGGCAGTTCTTTACCTTATCCTCATCGGGAAAGACTACATCACTGAGGATGACCTGAACAAGGCAAGAGCCATGGCCGGACTTTCTCCCATCAGGGAAGTAGCCGATGCCGAGGCTGTGACAGAAATGATAGAGATACTGAGAGGCTAAGTAAGGGTTCGCCTGTCCCGGAGTGTTGCAGGTTGTATGTTGCAGGTTATCTTTTACCCGATCGGAATTCTCCCTAAATGAACTACCTTTGTACTTTTGCGTTTAACCTACATGGGGTTTTACGTCAAACTTATTACGAAAAGGTACGAACGAAACTGAGAAACTGAAGAATCTTGTGCTTGCTCCCTATATTCTGAGGGCAACAGCTCTCATCGGTAAACAGAGGGGTGTCGGGGGCAACCAGTTTCGTCATGCCCTGGCAACAATGGCGATCCTCATGGATTACAAGCTCTTTGATGATTATGTATTGCTTAAAGCCTCTGTTATTCATGATCTGCTTGAAGATGTTCCGGAAACAAACATAGATGAGCTGCGGTGTATCGATGACCAGGCAAACCAGGTCGTTGACCTTGTGCTGGAAGTCACAAGACCTGAAGAGATGCCGAAGGAAACCTATCTTCAGAATATTCTTGAAAAAGGTTCCCGGAACGCCAAGATCCTAAAGGTGGCTGACAGGATAAGCAATCTTACAGATCTTCACCGCGACCAGTACTCCTGGAAAAAGATGAATGAATACCTTGATCAGACCGAAAAATACGTTCTGCCAATGGCACATGAGGTCAATGTCAATATGGCCATAGAGCTCAGAGATCTCATCGATAAAAGAAGGAAGCAGATGAACCTTCTTTCGTTCCCGCACCTGCTGGGGATATAAATGTTCAATCCTGAATAATTGTTTTTCCTCTATGAAAAAGCTGAATTTTCATCCTTCATTACTTCAGGTTTCATACCTGGTAATCTATTTAATCCTCTTTGGCCTTATAGTTTATATTCCGAGTTTGATCAATAATCCCGTCCACCTGACTAAAAAGTTAATCCTGGAGGAAGAAATCATCGAGGGAACGCTGCTTGGAGTTTTGTTCCTGTTGAATATCCTGATATTGAATTTATATAAGAAAGAGGAATCCAGACAAAAATTGCTGATCAGGAAGATCAATGATGACAAGAAATCAGTCGAGGATAAGCTTGATGACTCTTTCAAATATATTGGCCAGGTGAATGTACAACTCCAGCAGATAAAGTCAATTTTCAATAACTATGACAGGTTCCCTGACACCAGGAATGATTTCAAAAAAACATTGATTTACTTCAGCGAACGTGTTTTTGGAATTGTAAATGCGAGCTGGGTCCTGTTCAGGATAATAAACTGCAATACCCGGAAAACCATCAGCGAACAGCTTGAAATAAGGCATGGATTTACTTCTGAATATCCTCGTATAAGCAATAAGATGATAGTTGAGAAACAATCCTGTGTGCCCTATACGGCAGTTATATCAAATCCCCAGAATTTAAATATCCTTGTCACCTGTATTTTGCCTGTCGATAAGATCAATAATGATGAGCGGGTATTTATTCAGGCTATTACCAATGAAATAACAATGCTTTTTGTTATTCTGAATTCCACGTATTATAAAAATTCAGATAAATTACTTATTGATAATTCGCCTGATAAGAGCGATAAAAAACTTATTCCTGAATCTTAAACGATAATAATCACAACAAATTGATTACACTTTCTCCACTTTCGCTGCTACTCAAAACATCTAATTAAGACTGTACAGGCCACTCAGGGAAGTGAACCTCATAATATACTACAACTTTGCGACTTTGGATTTGATTTCCTTCTGAGCATTAGCCGGAATATCGGCAAATGTTACATGTGACGTTATCCCGATATAGTTACCTTCATCATCAAAAAAGGCTTTCATTTCCTTGCCATTTTTGACAAATGTTGCCTCATCTAAATAAGTGGGTTTTTCTTATTTCACGTTGCAGCGATTTCTTTCTGCAGAAACATTCTCAAATATTTTGTGAAGAATTGCATCAAATTAAAATAAAGAGTAATTTTGTTTCGGGAATTTCCGAAATGGAATATGACTGAAAAAGAAAATCCGATTACAGATAATCAGGAGAAGATCTCACGGTATGGAAAAGCACTTTCTAATCCGATTCGGGTTTTCATTCTTGAATATCTGGCAAATAATCTTAACAAAGCATGTTATAGCGGTGATATGGCTGAAATCCTGCCTATTGCCCGTTCCACCCTTTCTGAACACCTGAAAGAGTTAAAAAATGCAGGATTGATACAGGGTGAAATAAATCCACCATATATCAGGTACTGTATCAATCCTGAGAACTGGGAAGAAGCAAGACTTTTGTTGGCTAAATTCTTCAGGAAATAAAAAATTTGACTATATGTTTCGGACATTCCCGAAATGGCAAAAATGGAATAATATGGAAATTAAGATTTTAAGCACAGGCTGTGCATTCTCTTGATTAATAATTCATCAACCATGACATTCTTAAAGCACGGTTTTGTTAGTTCAGGTTTTCTTAACCTCTCAGCCAGTGAGGCATATAAAGAGGCTACTGAGAATAATGCCATCATTTTGGACGTCCGGGAAGTGGGGCTAATAGGATATAAGAGATTTGATGTTCCAGTTGTAGTCAATATCCCCAATAGCACACTTGCTCAGAATTATTTAAATCTACCTGTCGATGTCCCCATAATTGTCGCAGATTCAGTAGGATTGCGAAGTCATGAAGCCATGGTATTCCTTCAGAGTAAAGGTATTGCCAATATCGCAAACCTGGCTGGCGGTATCGTGGAATGGGAGCGTGACGGATTGCCAATTAAAAAAGATCTGACAGAACAGTTGGACGGTTCTTGCGTCTGCCAGTTAAAACCAAGACATAAAAATTAGTTTCTGACGAACCTGATATATAGACAATGAAAGTGTTAATTCTTTGTACTGGTAACAGTTGCCGTAGCCAAATGGCTCAAGGTTTCTTACAATCATTCGATAAGAATATCACGGTCTGCTCGGCTGGGACAAATCCCTCAGGTAAAGTCAATGAGAAAGCTATTTCTGTAATGAAAGAGGTTGGCATAGATATCAGTCACCATAAACCAAAATCAGTCGGGATGTATCTTGGTGAAGTATGGGACTATGTAATTACTGTCTGCGATGATGCATATGAAACCTGTCCGTTCTTCTCTGGTAAAGTGAAACATCGTATTCATCTTGGATTTAAAGATCCGGCTAAAATCCAGGGAACTGAGGAATTTATTTTAAGTGAATTCAGAAAGATAAGGGATAGCATCAAAAAGGAATTCATGACGCTCTATCAAAATGTCCTTTCTCAAAATGAAACATAAATATATTATCGGTTCAATTCAGGCAGGCGAAACAGCTGTAAATAATGTCTCCACAAAACTTGGATTATCTGATTACCTGGGTGCAGTCATAGTCAGGTGGGGAATCAACAGGAATAACTACAAGGTTAATCCCGGTCTCTATTCCGTTGGCAGTCCGGATAATACATCAGATGTATTTGTTACAGCCAATTATAAGTTATCCTTTGACCATCTCAGGAAGAATCTCAATGGAATTGACGGCTGGATACTTGTGCTGGATACAAAAGGAGTAAATGTATGGTGTGCTGCCGGGAAAGGAACGTTCGGGACTGATGAACTCAATGACAGGATTAAGAGAGTTTCGCTCGATAAAGTTGTATCTCACAGGAGAATTATCCTTCCCCAGCTGGGAGCTACTGGTGTGGCAGCACATAGAATAAAAGATGGATCAGGTTTTAACGTCAAGTATGGCCCTGTCAGGGCTGCCGATATCAAGGAATTTCTGAATTCAGGATACCAGGCAACCGGAGAGATGAGAAAAGTCAATTTCAGATTCTGGGACCGGATAAAGCTTATCCCGAATGATTTTATGTATGGAAAGTTTTATTTGATTGGTGCACTCTTCGTGATATTCCTTTTATCTTCATTTCATATCGGACAGTTTTCTCCCGTGACTTCAATGAATCGGGGTTTAACAAGGATGTTTAACGTTTTTGCTGCCTATTTCTCGGGAATTGTAATCACACCGGCGCTCCTGCCATATATCCCTGTCAGAAGGTTTTACTTAAAAGGCTTTATTACTGGTGCTCTCACTGTGATAATTTTGTTCTTATTAAATAAAACAGGGAGTGACATCTTTGAAAAGATTTCCTGGTTTTTCATTATACCGGCTGTTTCTTCATTTATGGCTATGAATTTTACGGGATCTTCAACATTTACCTCATTATCCGGCGTTAAAAAAGAAATGAAAACAGCTGTCCCCTTTCAGATTCTGTTTTTATCTGTGGGTTTGATACTTTTTATAACAGGATTATTCATTTAAAATTGACATGCAAATGAAAGATTTGGTCTATCTGCCGGATGTTGTTACTCTTCAATTATGCGAATCAACCTGTAATTGTTGCGGAATGTGTGTTATAGTCTGTCCAAGGGAAGTATTTGAACTTTCCGGGGGGAAAGCAAGAATTATAAACCGCGATTATTGCATGGAATGCGGTGCTTGTGCACTTAACTGTAAGCCTGGCGCTATTACCGTCAGGTCAGGTGTGGGGTGTGCAGCCGGAATAATCAGCGGAATTCTTAATAACACAGAGCCAACATGCGGATGCTCAGATAATAAATCAAATTGCTGTTAATAATCAATAAATATGACAAGACTTTCATTTTTTGACCGCTACCTTACTTTATGGATCTTTCTTGTAATGTTTGCAGGAGTAATTATCGGGTATTTTCAACCCGGGATCTCAGATTTCTGGAATTCACTCAGTTCAGGGACTACTAATATTCCTATTGCGGTTGGACTTATCCTGATGATGTATCCGCCTTTGGCAAAAGTAAAATATGAAAAACTTCCTTTGGTTTTTAAAAATGTGAGGTTGCTTTCTTTGTCGCTCACTCAGAACTGGATAACTGGTCCAATTGTAATGTTTCTGCTCGCAATGCTTTTCCTCCATAATCATCCCGGTCTGATGACCGGGGTTATCCTCGTTGGGCTTGCCCGTTGTATTGCCATGGTCCTTGTGTGGAACGACCTGGCAAAAGGAGACACTGAGCTGGCAGCAGGACTGGTAGCTTTTAATGCATTATTCCAGGTGTTTCTTTACTCGGTTTATGCCTATGTTTTTATCACTTTGCTTCCTCCCATTTTTGGACTCAGTGGATCAATCGTCAAAGTTTCAATATCTCAAATAGCAAAAACAGTATTAATCTATCTTGGTATTCCTTTCTTTACGGGTTTAATTACCAATGTTGTATACCGGAAGTTTTCTGGTGACGAAGCATATTATGGCAAATACATCCCAAAAGTTTCCTGGTTAACCCCTGTTGCACTGCTATTTACGATATTTGTCATGTTCTCACTCAAAGGAGAAAAAATAATCGAATTGCCACTGGATGTACTGAGAGTAGCAATACCTTATACAATCTATTTCGGACTTATGTTCTTTTCAACGTTTTTCATTTCAAAATGGATAAATCAGGGGTACGAAAGATCGGCAACACTTGCTTTCACAGCCGGAAGCAATGACTTTGAACTGGCTATTGCTGTAGCAGTGGCTGTGTTCGGGATTAATTCCCAGGCAGCATTTGCAACCGTTATAGGGCCACTTGTTGAAGTACCCGTTCTGATTATGCTGGTAAATGTAGCTCTCTATTTCAAACGAAGATATTTTGCTTTAAAAGGAGATTCTCTAACCACATAAATAAAATTTTCACGTGACTGGAAGATTTCATATAAAAAATTTGGATATAATAAGGCAAACATATAAATTTGTATTTATATAAATACATTTTTATATGAATGATCTTAAGAAACTTCAACTGATCTTTCAGACTTTATCCGACTATAACAGGTTGGGAATGATAAGATTCATCTGTGAAAAAGAAAGATCAGTCGGAGAGATCGTAAAAGAAACAAAACTGTCACAGCCGCTAGTTTCACATCACCTGAGAGTCCTGAAAGAAAGTGGTATTCTTGAAACCAAACGTAACGGACCATTCATAATTTACTATATAAAAGATAAGAAAATCCTTGATGCTATCAATCTGATTTTAGAAATTTTCAAGGATTCTGATATAAAAGATAACACAGGTTCAAAATTCTGTTCTGGCTGGATAATTGGTAATTACAATACTAAAAAATAGGAGGGAAAAAAATGGGTATTAAAGAAAAATTCATGAACGACATGATGGAAAATCAATTTAAAAACATGTCATCAGAAGAAAAGAGGCAAATGATGGAAGCTATGATGGATAAGTTCTTTTCATCGATGACGGATGACGAAAAGAAAGATATAATGTCAGGTATGATGGGCAAAATGATGGGTAATAACCCAATGATGGGCATGATGTCAATGATGATGGGCAGGAAAGGTAAAGATTCCGGGAAGAGCAGTGAAAGCAGTAAAATGCCATGGGATATGTGCTGTGATATGATGAGCGGAATAAAGGAAACTGCAAATACTGCCAGATTTGCCACTTCAGAACTGAGAGGATTATTTGATGAATGGTGTCAGCAGATTGAGAAAGAAATGTTGGATTTTATAAAAGAAAAAGGAACAATAAAAGTCGATGAAATGGCTGAAAAATTCGGTATTTCAGAGGAAAGTGTAAAGTATTTGTTAAGTCGGCTGGCCAATAAGAATTTAATAGATTATAAAGTATAACAGGTATTTAGTTTATATTCTGACTTTTATGAGTAAAGTGAAAATCAGGCCATTTAATGTTATCGATCATACTGATCTGCCTGAAATAAAATTGGATCGGATTCCTGTTGATGGAGATCCCCTTGAGATTGACAGGGAAATGTACTATGTATGTGAAACGAATTTCCTGGAGAATGATGATAAGAAGATCGGGGTAATACCTCTGGTCGTCAAAAATCCTTCGAAGGTAGCCAATATTGAGAGCTATATAAATTGTTTGTCAATTGCTCATCGAAGAGTACAGTTCAGGAAGGAGAAAAATATTTGTGATTTCAATGATTGTGATGAAATGGTAATATCCTAGATTTGATAGCTGCATCTCGGAACCCGACTGGTGTAGAGTAAGAATTCTCCGTACCGTCAAAATACTAAAGGATCAATAAACCATAAAGTTAAGCCGGACCGTCGGGATATTTACTACTATGCATATTCTTTCACTTTTGCTTTCTTAAAAGATTCCCTCCCTTCCATTATTGACAAATATGTTAATCCTGCAGCGCCTATGGAATCTGCATACGCAAAGCCTGTAACTTGATAAACTAAACTTGAAACCAGGAGAACCAATGACATATACAAACAAACCTTGGTGCAATTTGCATCGGAGAGAATAGGGTCCGAATTGAGTTTTCCGCCGACATTCTTTTTTGCGTTCATCAGCCATAGCATCGCAGCAATTGAAACCAAAGAAATTATTATTCCCCAGATTGTTGTCTCAGGTTTGTGCTGGTTAATGATATTTGTTATAATTCCGGTGAGGAGTCCTGCCGTTAACAGATAAAAAGCTGTTCCTGTTATTTTCAAAGCTGTTATTTCGGACCTGCTTTTTACACTGTCAGAATTGTTCCTGATCCGTAGTATCATAACAGCAATCCCAATTCCTGAGAATACCTCAATAAAGCTATCTGCTCCGAATCCGAAAAGACTGAGTGTTTCATCTTCATAGCCAAAAATCATTGAAACAATTCCTTCTATAATGTTATAAAAGATTGTGAACAGGCTCAGCCCAAATGCCCGTCTGTAAAGTAATTGTTCCTTATTTGTCATTAATACCTACCTATAATGAGTCACCATAGATTCTTCAGTACACTTTAGAGGTTCTGAAGAGGTGCTACAGTGAATTTCCATACCATCAGGCCAACCATCTATATGGTATTTTGTTCATATCAACCAAGGTAATGAATGAGCAATCTTAAGCCTTCATTGTTGCTTTATATAAATACAACACTGCAAACTCCGACGGAAGATGCCACGTTCAAGTAATGATTAGCACCCTTGGATTCTGAGGTCTGACCAGAACCCTTTATCAGTTAACAGGAATAATTAATCCATTTTCACGTTAATGCTTGTAGGGGAATCAAATTATTTCTATCCATAAATGGTAAAAAGTAAGTTACATATTTTACCAACAGACAATACTCCTGAGTTTATCTTTAATCCTGATGGAATAATTAAAATAAAGGGACGAGCACTGGTAGTGAATAAAACAGATGTTCCGGAGGACATAATGAGCTGGATTAATGAATACCTTTCAGATCCGGCTGACATTACCCGGGTCATAGTAGCATTTGAATATCTTAACAGTTTCAGCACAACTATCTTAGCCACTATCTTCAGGAAAATCGTCCAGGTTATTTTTCTTGACAAAAAGTTTGTAATTCAGTGGTACTATGAGGAGGGCGATGAAGATATCCTGGAGAGAGGTGAATATATCTCAGCAGTTCACGATATACCTATCGAGTTCATAATGACAAAAAATATAAATTCCTGCTAAACCTGTCAATGGGTACCCTGCTGATTTATCACTTATAGCAACATCACGCTTCCTTTCATTTTAGCGAAAGAAATCTATTTAATTCAATTCCTTCGCAGGAACTATATTCTGTTAGTGGGGATACTGGACAGGTTATTTCACTTCAATCACCAGATTATACCCATTGGTTGTTCCGACATTTTCTGTTTCATGTTGACCTGCTCCCATCCAGATTACTTTCCCGGATTTCAAATCTACATCCTGGCTCTTTCCATCGGGGAAACTTAATCTGAACTTCGCGTCCTCCATCACAAATACAACGTGGTCATTCGGATGATTGTGCATTGGCGCCTTTTGTCCAGGTTTAAGGCGTAGCTCCATGACACGGACTTTGTCATTGTCTAAAAGAAGTGTATATTCTTTTGAAGCAGCTTGTAAAACATCAGGAACTTTTGTCATTGTATTCCTCCCAATTTTTAGTAATGAATTAGTTAACCACAACTGTAGCAGTCATTGAAGGATGAATCGTGCAATGATAAGGGTATGTACCTGAAGTTGCAAAGGTATGGCTAAATGTTCCGTTTGTGCTGACAGAGCCGCTATCGAACAGATTAGTGTCGCTGGTTACTGTATGAACCACCGCATCTTTATTTGTCCAGGTAATTGTAGTACCGGCGGTTACTGTGATAGAAGCAGGACTAAAAGCCATACCCTGGATCCATACCTCATTTGTTCCTGGTCCGCCTTTATTCCCGGTACCACCCGTATTGCCCCCTGAACTATATGGATTATCTGCTGATTTTGTGCAACTATCCATAATACCAAGTATTGCCAGAAGCATAGCTATACTTATTATCTTATTTGTTAAAGTTGTTATCGTCTTCATAATATTTTGTTTTAGGATAGTAAAACATAATAGAACACTTTTAGTTCATACTGGAGGCTGTTAATGTTTTCTTAAAATCAGAAGTTTAAATGGATTCGAATCAAATGGTATGGACCCAGGAGCAAGCTCTTGACTATTAAACGATTCAAGAACCGAGGAACCGAACCGCCTGCTGGCGGTGATCTCGGCGAAGCCAATTTACCATAGCTTCTCGTCCGCAGTTCTCGTGTCGCCGAAGCTTCAGCGGAGGCACAAACTTTATGCGAAGTGGGATTAAAAAACGCAACTGATTGGCTTACAATACTGTTGCGCTTATTTTTTGTGATCCCGGAGCGATTCGAACGCTCAACCAACAGAACCGGAATCTGTCATTCTATCCATTGAACTACGGGACCAATATTAATGACAAAAATAAGACCATTCACCCGGTTTTACAATAAAGAAGCGAAAAAGTTACACTATGAGACACTTTCCCTGTCCGCCGTAATGCATGGAAAGTACAGATCCACAGAGAACGGGTTCTTATTCTGATATTTATTTTTAACCGAGAACGCAAAGAGATTAAGAAGAAAAGGATAATTCCCAAAGTTTTTCTATTTTCGCACTCCATGAAAAAGCCTAACAACACAACACTTCAACCTCACAATGGACTACAACTTTAAACAAATAGAATCGAAATGGCAGCGATACTGGGAGAAGAATAAAACCTTCCGGACGCCGGAAGACCTTACCAATCCGAAGAAATGCTACGTGCTCGACATGTTCCCCTACCCCTCTGGTGTCGGACTGCACGTGGGTCACCCGGAGGGCTATACTGCCACCGATATATATGCAAGATTCAAAAGGATGAAAGGTTACAGCGTCCTTCATCCAATGGGATGGGATGCATTCGGACTTCCTGCCGAGCAATATGCAATCCAGACCGGAACACACCCTTCAATAACAACACAAAACAACTGCGATACCTTCAGAAGACAGATAAAGGAGCTCGGACTGAGCTATGACTGGGATAAAGAGATAAACACTACTGACCCAAAGTACTACAAATGGACACAGTGGATCTTCATACAACTTTTCAATACATGGTTCGATGAAAATCTCCAGAAGGGAAGGCCAATAAGGGAATTGAAGGTTCCTGAAGAAATTAAGAAGCTAGGCTCCGGGGAAGTAAGGAAATATATCGATTCGAAAAGGCTTGCATACTTTGACAACGCCCTTGTATGGTGGTGCCCCAGCTGCCGTATTGTATGCGCAAATGAGGAGGTCCTGAGCGATGGAACCCATGAAAAATGCGGCAATCCGGTTGAGAAGAAATATTTCAAACAATGGATGCTCCGTATCCAGCTTTACGCCGAAAGGCTTCTGAAGGGGGTGGATAACCTCAACTGGCCCGAAGGGATCAAGGACCAGCAAAGGAACTGGATCGGACGATCAACCGGGGCAGAGGTGGATTTCAGAATCGCGGGGATGAATGAAAGCCTGACAGTATTTACTACCAGACCCGACACTCTGTTCGGTGCGACATACATGGTTATCGCACCTGAGCATCCTCTCACCGAAAAGATAACAACAAGTGATTTAAGGGGAAAGGTAAATGAGTACATAAGGTTGTCTGCATTGAAATCCGACCTTGACAGGACCGATCTCGCGAAGGAAAAAACAGGAGTCTTCTCGGGTAGATTTGCGATAAATCCCGTGAACAATGAAAGGATACCCATCTGGGTGGCAGATTACGTCCTGATGGGCTACGGTACCGGAGCGATTATGGCAGTGCCGGCCCATGACACAAGGGATTTTGAGTTTGCAAAGAAATTTGATCTTCCGATCCTCTGCATCCAGGATCCGGATGTGACCGATCCCGACCAGAAGAAAAGGATCCTGACCGGCGATGAGTGCTGGACCGAGGATGGCAGGTATATAAATTCATCGGATAAATCCACGGGGATCGATATTAACGGGCTCGCCAAGGAACCCGGGATAGCCAGAATGATATCGTGGCTGGAATCAAAGGAGCTTGGAAAAGCGAAAGTCAACTACAAGCTGCGCGACTGGCTCTTCAGCCGGCAGAGATACTGGGGAGAACCTTTCCCTGTTATCCACTGGGAGGATGGTGAGATCACAGTACTGGATGAAAAAGATCTTCCGCTCGAATTGCCGGAACTTGAGAAATATCAGCCCGGGGATACCGGTGAATCACCCCTAGCAAATGCAACTGACTGGTTAATAATGACCAGAAAGGACGGCCGCAAGGGCAGAAGGGAAACGAATACGATGCCGCAATGGGCAGGTTCATGCTGGTACTACCTGAGATTCATCGATCCGCATAATGACAAGGAGATATTTGACAGGGCAAAGGAAAAATACTGGATGCCTGTGGATCTATATATCGGCGGCGCTGAACATGCTGTGTTGCATCTTCTCTACAGCCGGTTCTGGCATAAAGTCCTTTTCGACCTTGGAATAGTTTCAACAGATGAGCCCTATTCAAGGCTGTTCAATCAGGGGATGATCCTTGCATTTGCTTATGAGAATGAGGCCGGAGCAAAAGTACCGTCTGACCAGGTCGAGGAAAGGGATGGCAAATTCTATAATACAGAAAATGGGGCCGGAGTAAGGCAGATTGTGGCAAAAATGTCCAAGTCACTTAAGAATGTGGTAAATCCTGATGAGGCTGTCGATAAATACGGAGCAGACTCCTTCAGGCTTTACGAAATGTTCATGGGTCCGCTCGATGTGATGAAACCCTGGGATGACCGGAATGTAAAAGGCGTTTTCAACTTCCTCGGAAGGGTATTCAGGTTCTTCTCAGCTCCTGAAAACATTACAGACAGTCAGGAGGATACGGATATCCTTAAAGGTCTGCATAAAACCATCAAAAAGGTCGGGGAAGATATTGAAAACCTCAAATTCAACACGGCAATATCCGAGATGATGATCTTTCTCAACCTGATCTATAAAAAGGGGAAGGTCACGCGCGATACAGCAGGCAGCTTCATGCTCATCCTTTCACCCTTTGCACCGCATATTGCCGAGGAATTATGGCAGATGCTGGGGCATTCCGATACTCTTGCCTATGAAAAATGGCCTGAAGCGATTGAAGAATATCTTAAAGAAGAGGTTTTTGAATACCCCGTATCATTTAACGGCAGGCTTAGGTTTAAAATAGTTCTCCCTGTCGAAATGGATCAGGAGGAGATCATAAAAGCCGTCCTGGCAGATGAGAGATCGACAAAGTGGATCGGCTCATCCGCTCCGTTGAAAGTAATCGTGGTGCCGCATAAAATAGTTAATGTTGTAGTTAAGTAACAAAACCTTTTCCAGTTGATGACCCGGAGCATAAAACTGATATATATTCTAGGTGCCTTTCTGGCAGCACTTTCATGCAAAAATTCATCCACGGAAAACAAAGCTCCTGTTATTCAGACTGATACTACAACTGTCAGAAAGCCTGACGCTACCGTCTACCTGTATGGCATTCCGGCCAGTTCTTACAACCTGGTTAAAGGGAAGATAAAGAGGAACGGATTCCTTTCGTCCCTCCTGCTTCAGCATGGCATTACCATGGATGAAATTGATAAACTGATCCGGAATTCAGTCGCAGTTTTTGATGTGAGGAAGATCAGATCAGGGAATAGCTACACCCTTTTCTGCGACAGGGACAGTGCAGCCAGGGCAAGATATCTCGTATATGAACATGATGCTGCAGTATCCTACATCTTCAGCTTCAATGATTCCCTCAATATCACACCATGGAAGAAGGATGTGAAGAACATTATAAAATACACCTCCTTTTCAATTGAAACATCGATGTGGGATGCATTGATGAACGGTGGCTTCCATCCGTCCCTGGCTGTTGAATTATCTGATGTTTTTGCCTGGACTGTCGATTTTTTTGGATTACAGAAAGGAGATAGCTTCAAGGTTATCTACGAAGAGATGCTGATTGATAATAAGCCGATCCAGGTCACCAGAATAATCGGGGCTCAGTTTTCCGGTCCGGGTACAGTCATCACAGCTGTGCCATTTATACAGGACGGGAAAGAAAGTTTCTACGATACGAAAGGTAATTGCCTGCGCAAAGCGTTCCTCAAGGCGCCGCTGGATTTTGCAAGGGTTACTTCAAGATTCTCTTCAAGCAGGCTTCATCCCATTCTCAGGATACGCAGGCCTCATTATGGAGTCGATTATGCTGCTCCCATTGGAACACCTGTCCACGCGATAGGTGACGGACGGGTGACTCAGACCGGCTACGAGAATGGATCAGGCAGGATCGTCAGGATAAACCACAACAGTGTCTACTCAACTGCATATCTTCATCTGAGCAGGTTCGCAGAAGGCATTGTGCCCGGTGCCTATGTAAAACAGAATGAAATTATCGGGTATGTCGGCAGCAGCGGACTGTCAACCGGTCCTCACCTTGATTTCAGGTTCTATAAAAATGGATATCCCGTTGATCCTCTCAGAGTGGAAGCTCCTCCTGTTGACCCTGTTTCGCCGGAAAATATGGAGAAATACGAGAAAGTAAAAACGGTCGTTCTCAGCCTTCTTGACACTTTTTAAGGCCTGCCGGGAAACTCTGAAAGCAGTTTTTCGATAATCCTCGGAAAATGTTCATATTCAAGGGCATGTACCTTGGCAGCAAGCGAATCCGGGGTGTCTGAATCGTCAACCCTGCATTTGGCCTGGAAAATTATATCTCCTGCATCATACTGCTCATTTACATAATGGATGGTGATGCCTGATTCCCTGTCATGATCCTCGAGTACGGCCTTATGAACACTGTCGCCGTACATCCCTTTTCCGCCATGAAGAGGCAGAAGGGCAGGATGAATATTGATGATCCTCCTGTAGTAAAGCCTGAGGATCTCGTCAGGAACCAGCCATAAAAATCCCGCAAGGACGATAAAATCTATTTTGGCTGACCGGAGGTACCCGATTACTCTCCCGCTTCTGTAAAAATCATTTCGGTCGAAAAAAACTGATTTTATCTTATGCATCGCAGCCCTTTTTAAAACGGGGGCATCATGCTTGTTCGAAAGTACGAGGACAACTTTTCCCGTTTCCCTGTTCGAAAAGTATTTTATTATGTTTTCCGCATTTGTTCCCGAACCTGAGGCAAAAATAGCGATGTTCCTCATTTTATGACAATTAGCTTTACTATATCAAATCTGGAAAAATGACCGGGATAAAAGTTTATTTTTCTGAATATCAGATTATTGCCTGATATTACCAAGAAAAAAACATAAAATCATTTGAAAAATAAAGTACAAATATATTTCTTTGCAACGGTTTAGCTTATTATTAATTAAAATTTATTGTTATGTCTGACATTGCCACACGAGTAAAAGAAATTATAGTTGATAAACTTGGAGTTGACGAATCTGAGGTAACACCTGAGGCAAGCTTCACAAATGACCTGGGAGCGGACTCCCTTGATACAGTTGAACTGATCATGGAGTTCGAAAAAGAATTCAATATCGGTATTCCCGATGACCAGGCTGAAAGCATCAGCACTGTCGGAGATGCGATCAAGTATATCGAGGAGAATGCAAAATAGACCTGCATTCCTAAAAATCCTTTTATGAAAAGAGTTGTAGTTACCGGCATGGGAGCCATTACTCCCCTTGGTAATAATTTGCAGGAATATTGGCTTGGCCTTAAGAACGGAGTGAGTGGATCGGGCATGATAACCCGGTTCAACACAGAGAAGTTCAAGACCAAATTTGCCTGTGAAGTTAAAAACTACGACTCCACAAAATATTTCGACAGAAAAGAAGCGAATAAGCTTGATCTCTATTCCCAGTTTGCCATGATAGCTGCAGATGAAGCTATTGCTGATTCCGGTATGGAACTTGACTCGATCGATAAGGATCGGGTCGGTGTTCTGTGGTCATCCGGGATCGGAGGGCTCTATACATTTTACGATGCAATAAAGGGATTTGTACTTGGTGACGGAACCCCCCGCTTCAGTCCGTTCTTTATCCCCAAAATGATAGGCAATATAGCTTCCGGATCCATTTCAATAAAACACGGATTCAGGGGTCCCAATTTTGCAACAGTATCTGCCTGTGCATCCTCAACCCATTCGCTCATAGACGCAGTCAATTATATCAGGCTTGGAAAAGCGGATATTTTTATTTCCGGCGGCTCCGAGGCAGCGATAAATGAACCCGGCATAGGGGGATTCAATGCCATGATGGCCATGTCAACGAACAATGAAGAGTACATGACGGCATCGAGACCTTTCGATCTTACAAGGGACGGATTTGTGATGGGAGAGGGTGCCGGGGCTCTCATCGTAGAAGATTACGATCATGCAAAGTCTAGGGGCGCAAAAGTCTATGCAGAACTTGTCGGCACAGGCATGACCGCCGATGCATTTCACCTTACGGCTCCTCATCCTGAGGGGCTCGGTGCAACCAACGTCATGAAGCTTGCCATCAATGACGCCTTATTAAAACCGGAAGATATCGACTATATAAATGTGCATGGGACGGCCACACCTCTCGGAGATGTTTCAGAAATAAAAGCTATCCTCAATGTTTTCGGCGAACATGCATATGACCTTAATATCAGCGCCACTAAATCAATGACGGGACATCTTCTGGGTGCTGCAGGCGCAATCGAAGCGATATGTACCATCCTTGCTACCATTAACGACATCGTCCCCCCTACAATCAATTTCAAGACTCCCGATCCTGCAATTGATCAGAAGCTCAATCTGACAATCAACAAAGCACAGAAAAGGAAGATAAATGCGGCCATTAGCAATACTTTCGGGTTCGGAGGTCACAATGCCTCCATCGTTATAAAAAAAGCAAACCTTTAGTGTCTCTCTTCGGCAAAAGAAAAAATGGCACTTACATACACAACAAGCAGGAATTCAGTTCCCGCCTGAAAAAGATCACAGGCATCCGGACCTCAAACCTGCTCCTTTATGAAGCTGCGTTTATTCACAGGTCGGCTTCTTTCTGCCTTCCCGACGGTAAAAGGATTAACAACGAAAGACTGGAATACCTGGGTGATGCAGTTCTGGATGCGATCCTTTCGGATTACCTTTTTGAGAAATTCCCTGACGCAAATGAGGGATTCCTGACTAAGATCCGCTCGCGGATTGTGAACAGGGAAGTCCTGAATCAGCTTGCAGTTTCAATGGGACTCGACAAGATCCTTGTCAGCAATGTTAATTCGGTCCATTCGACCAGGAATCTTTACGGCGACGCACTTGAAGCCCTTATAGGGGCAGTTTTTCTCGACAAGGGATTCAGGAAGACCAAAGAGCTGTTTATTGCCAACGTGTTTAGGAAATACCTCGACCTGGCCACAATCGTGACCACTGACACCGATTACAAGAGTCTTGTATTTGAATGGGTCCAGAAGCACAAAATCAATCTTACATTCACGTACAACGAGGAATACGATTTCAAACAAAAGAAATCGGTCTTCTCTACTACTTTGATAATCAATAAGGAAGAATTCGGGAAGGGTCAGGGAGCCTCAAAGAAGGAAGCAGAACAGGAGGCCGCGGGACAGGCATGGCAGAAGCTTAAGGACTTAACTCCTGATCCGGCCTGATTCCTGATTTTTAACTACCTTAAAAGTCAAAATGAAAAATAAAATAACCAGGATTCGTTTGGATGTCACCGCTCAGACTGAACCCATGATTTTTGGGATTGTCAGTCCTGATCCCGATTATAAACTTTCCCTGAAGCTCAATAAGAAACTGAAAATCTCGCTAAGGAACTCTTCCCCTGTTGAAATTGAAGGTCCCGACCTGGAAAAAACCAGCTACAGCAAATTTTCTGATACAGATCCGGCAGATCATATTTCATATCACCTTGTTTCGAATCGATCAGGCAGCACTCTCATTGTCAGGAGCCTTAAGAATATCGATTATTTCATGCTTGTCAATGATCCGGGAAACATGTGCGAGGCAGACCGGCTGGCCAGGCAGCTAAGGGAGGTCGAAAATATCACCGGTGTTTTTATTCTTGACATTAAAACGCTGAAAGATAAAGATTTGAAACGTCTGAGCGAGCTTCCTGAGATTGCTTCGGGATTATAGAAATATCTGGACTATATAAAAAAGAAGAGCCGCCGGGGAGGCGGCTCACTTTTGATAACCCTAAAACTAACCTAACCTATGAAAAAAACCTCTATTTATTTTAGAACAAATTTCATGCCAAATCCGATTCAAAGATAATCACGCATTTTGTAATAAAAAAATATTTTTACCTCAACTAATTAAAATTAACAAAACTTTAATTAATTGTTAAATTTTTTTCGGGTATGAATTTTCAGCGGGATTCATTTCGTACTGAAGTTCTGCGTACTGTTAACGCTCCTGATGCATGGATAAATAAAATTATACGAGTACCTTTGCAGTGCCATGAAGCGGAAGGCCATAGTGTTGATTGCGATATTGTTTTTCCTGGTGATATCAGGACTTATCCTTATCCAGTTGTACTGGATACAGAACGCAATTGCCATAACTGATCAGCAATTCCGCTACAATGCAAACCGTGCACTCGAATCTGTGGTCCTTGACCTTGAAAGGCAGGAGCTGATTGACAGGATCGTAAAAGAAATCGATCCTGAGTCTTATGATTCGGTCACTGTGATCGTTCCTGCCAATTCGGTACTTTCAAAAAGACTTGGAGGCTATAAATCAGAGTCTGAGGCATCGGAGGCGTACAGTCTCAATCCGGCCAACACTCCGCTTTACATTACAGCATCCGGCCAGAAGATATACATTTCGGCAAAAGAGATATCCCCTATTCCCTATGAAGAAATAACAGAACCTTCGGAACAGGCAAAGAACGCAGGTGCAACAAAGCGTGTGAGCAACAAGATCGTTTTCCTCGAAAGCATAATGGAGAAGATTCTTCAGGCAACTCCTGATATCAGGGAAAGGATTGATCCGCAGAAGATTCAAAGCCAGCTCAGAAAAGCACTTAATAATGCAGGGATACATCTCGACTTTGAGTTTGCAATCAGATCGGGACGACTTGGAACCATCTGGAACACACCTGGGTTCACCGACAAGCCTGGCACTAATAAGTTCATCATTCAATTGTTCCCGAACGATCCCGTACCAAGCCAGAATCAGATCGTCCTTTACTGTCTGCAGGAAAAGCAGTACAAATTTGAAAAAATCGGATACCTTGGTATCCTTTCGGTCTTATTCACAATGCTCCTGCTCTTTCTTTCCACAGTTACCTTCATCGTGATTTTCAGGCAGAAAAAGATGTCGGAGATCAGGAATGACTTCATAAACAATATGACCCATGAGCTGAAAACGCCGATCTCCACTATTTCACTGGCTTCTGAGATGATAGCAGATAGATCTATCCCTGATTCAAGCAAAAATACCAGGCACCTTGCAAAGGTCATCCAGGATGAAAGCAAGAGGCTTAAATTTCAGGTTGAAAAGGTACTTCAGATGGCAATTTTTGAGAGGATGAAGGCAAAGCTCTCCTTTGTTCCGCTTGACATTCACGAAATCATCGATAAGGCTGTTGCCAACTATTCGCTTCAGATTGAGAACAGGAATGGAACACTTAAGAGGGACTTCCAGGCTTCCAGCCCGGTTGCTATGGTCGATGAAGTACACTTCCTTAACGCTGTTTCGAATCTTATTGACAACGCAATAAAATATTCTGTAGACCAGCCGGAGATCACAATCTCGACCAGAAATAACAAAAAGGGAATAGTTATTACTTTTGAAGACAAGGGCATCGGAATAAAGAAGGAAGACCTGCGGAGGATATTTGACAAGTTCTACAGGGTCCATTCCGGGAATGTCCACAATGTTAAGGGATTCGGACTTGGATTAAGCTACGTTAAAAAAATAGTTGAAGAACATAACGGCACAATAAAGGTTGAGAGCCAGGTCAATAAGGGCTCAAAGTTTATATTATTCATCCCCCAAAACGGATCATTATGAGTAAAAGGATACTACTAGCCGAAGATGACTGCAATTTAGGCACACTGCTGAAAAACTATCTCATAGCGAAGAACTATGAAACTACCCTCTGCATGACCGGAAAATCGGCCCTTGAAGCATTTTTGGCAGGTTCATTCGATTTGTGCATACTCGATATCATGATGCCTGAAATCGATGGCATAACCCTGGCGCTTGAGATCCGGAAGGCCGATCCTGTGATTCCGATTATTTTCCTTACTGCTAAAAACCAGGAGGAAGATGTAATTGAAGGTTTCAGGTCAGGAGCTGATGATTATATCACAAAGCCTTTCTCAATGGAGGAGCTGATTTACAGGATCGAAGCCATCCTGAGAAGGATTTCGGTTCATACCACAGGCAATGATGATGAAATATATCAGATCGGGGAATATACATTCGACAATAAGAGGCAGATATTAGAATTTAAGGATCAGGTCATAAGCCTGACGACAAAGGAATCAGAATTGCTTGAGCTTTTATGCAGGCATAAAAATGAGGTCCTTGAACGGAATTATGCTCTAAGGAGCATCTGGATCGATGACAACTATTTCAATGCACGGAGCATGGATGTCTATATCACCAGGCTGAGAAAATACCTTAAAAAGGATCCTTCAGTCAGGATCCTCAATATTCATGGGAAAGGGTACCGGCTTATCTGTTAAAAAACCCTGACCAGAGTTTTTCCAATCAGGGTTGGTAGTTTAGGTTAGATAGAAGGGTGATACCTTAAAATGACTCCCCGTTATTCAGGATTCTAATATAATAATTTTTTGAAAATCCAAATCAGTCGAGCTTAAGAACTGCCAGGAATGCCTGCTGAGGCACTTCAACATTGCCGATCTGCCTCATCCTCTTCTTCCCTTTCTTCTGTTTTTCAAGCAGTTTTCTCTTTCTTGTGATATCACCTCCATAGCATTTTGCAGTTACATCTTTCCTGACAGCCTTAACAGTTTCCCTCGCAATAATTTTTGCTCCGATGGCAGCCTGTATGGCTATATCAAATTGCTGACGCGGTATCAGCTCCTTCAGCTTAACGCAAATCTTCCTTCCGAAGTCATATGCATGTCCCTTGTAGATCAATGTTGAAAGCGCATCAACCATTTCCCCATTTAGAAGAATATCCAGCCTGACAAGGTCTGCTTTTTGGTAGGATGTGTAATAATAGTCAAATGAGGCATAACCCTTTGAAAGGCTTTTCAGCTTGTCGTAGAAATCAAATACTATCTCTGAAAGAGGCATTTCAAATGTTAGTTCAACTCTGTCGCGTGTGAGGTAAACCTGGTTCCTGAGGGTACCTCTTTTATCGATGCAGAGCTTCATTATCGCGCCGACAAACTCTGCCTTGGTTATTACCTGGGCAATAATGTACGGCTCTTCTATATGATCTACCTGATTGATCGAAGGAAGCCCCGAGGGATTATGCACATCTATCTCCTCCCCCTTCGTTGTATAAACCTTGAAAGAGACGTTGGGGACAGTCGTTATAACATCCATATCAAATTCCCTGTCGAGCCTTTCCTGAATGATTTCCATGTGAAGCAGGCCTAGGAAGCCGCACCTGAAGCCAAATCCCAGTGCAGCGGATGATTCCGGTACAAATGACAGGGAGGCATCATTCAGCTGTAGTTTCTCGATCGAGTTCCTGAGATCCTCATACTCATCCGCGTCAACAGGATAGAGTCCGGCAAAAACCATCGGCTTTACGTCCTCGAAACCTGAAATGGCTTTGTCGCAGGAATTCCTGACATGTGTAATAGTGTCCCCTACTTTGACCTCAGATGATATTTTAATTCCTGAAATAATGTACCCTACATCACCTGCTCCGAGTTCGTCGCGCGGGTCCTGTTTAAGCTTCAGGACTCCGATCTCCTCAGCCTTATACTCATGCCCCGTGTTGAAAAACTTAACAAGGTCTCCTTTTCTTATAGTCCCGTTAACGATCTTGAAATAAGCTATTATTCCCCTGAAAGAGTTAAAGATGGAATCAAAAATAAGAGCCTGGAGAGGAGCTTCGGGATCCCCGGCCGGAGGATGTATCCGTGTTACTATCCGTTCCAGGATCATGTCTATGCCCATTCCAGTCCTCGCGCTTGCTTCAATTATGTCATCCCTGCTGCATCCTACAAGATCAACGATCTGATCCTTCACTTCCTCCGGCATGGCATTTGGCATATCCATCTTATTCAGAACCGGGATGATTTCAAGATTGTGATCAATAGCCATATACAGGTTTGAAATGGTCTGAGCCTGGATGCCCTGTGTTGCATCAACTACAAGCAGGGCGCCTTCGCAGGCAGCAATCGATCTGGATACTTCATATGAAAAGTCAACATGGCCGGGAGTGTCGATGAGGTTCAGGTAATATTTAACACCAGATGAATCATACTCCATCTGGATGGCATGGCTCTTTATCGTGATACCCCTTTCCCTTTCAAGTTCCATATCGTCAAGCACCTGGTCCTGGAATTCCCTTTCCGAAATGGTATTTGTTTTTTCAAGCAGCCGGTCAGCCAGTGTGCTTTTACCATGGTCAATATGTGCTATAATACAGAAATTGCGGATATTGTGCATCATCCGGACAGTCATGAAATCAGGTGCAAATATATGAAAATCGATAAACAAAAACCCCCTTCAGGGGCTTATGGTTGTTTCACCTCCGTACCCCCTCAAAGGGGCTGTGAATCCATTTTAAATGATCTTTCAAAATCCCTTTAGGGTAAAGGAGGTGGATCAGGCAGGGAGGCTAATCTTAATAAAAAACCCCCTTCAGGGGGAAGGGGGTGAATTTCCAAAAACGGATTTTTATGATCAATAAGGTGGCATCCCACCGCCCATACCCTGAGGCGGCATTGCCGGTTTTTCTTCCTTCTCGTCAACGACCACGGCTTCAGTCGTCAGGAACATGCCGGCCACCGAGGCTGCATTTTCGAGAGCAACCCTCACTACCTTGACTGGATCAATAACTCCTGAAGCATAGAGATTCTCAAGGCGGTCGGTCTGGGCATTGTATCCGTAATCACCCTTTCCTGTTTTAACAGCCTGAGCAATAACGGCACCTTCCTTACCGGCATTTATTGCTATCTGACGGAGAGGCTCCTCGATCGCACGTTTGACGATCTCAATGCCTGTCGTCTGATCTTCATTGTCACCCTTAAGCTTTTCAAGAGTGGGAATAGCCCGGATATAAGCAACTCCGCCACCCGGAACAATTCCTTCCTCAATAGCGGCACGTGTTGCATGGAGTGAGTCATCAACGCGGTCCTTCTTGTTCTTCATTTCAACTTCTGATGCTGCACCGATGTAAAGAACTGCAACACCGCCCGACAATTTGGCAAGGCGCTCCTGAAGCTTCTCCTTATCGTAATCTGAGGTTGTTGTTGTCATCTGCTGCTTGATCTGTCCTATCCTGGCTTTGATCATTTCCTTGTCGCCGTAACCGTTAACGATGGTTGTATTTTCCTTGTTGACTGTAACTTTTTCGGAGGTTCCAAGCATATCCATTGTTGCATGTTCCAGCTTCAGTCCTTTTTCCTCTGATATCACTGTTCCGCCTGTCAGTATTGCAATATCCTCAAGCATTTCCTTTCTTCTGTCACCGAATCCCGGAGCCTTGACGGCGCAAACCCTCAGAGAGCCGCGTAGCCTGTTTACAACAAGTGTTGCAAGAGCTTCGCCTTCAACATCTTCTGAAATGATAAGAAGGGGTTTGCCTGATTGTGCAGTTGATTCAAGGATGGGAAGGAGATCTTTCATTGCCGAGATCTTCTTATCATAGATAAGTATATAGGGATTCTCAAGCTCGGCTTCCATCTTCTCAGTGTTGGTTACAAAATAGGCTGAAATATAACCACGGTCAAACTGCATTCCCTCTACAACTTCTACTGAAGTGGAAGTTCCCTTTGATTCTTCAACAGTTATAACACCTTCTTTATGAACCTTGCTCATTGCCTCTGCGATCAGCTTACCGATCTCTTCATCGTCATTTGCCGATACCCTGGCAACCTGTTCGATCTTGCCCAGGTCATCACCGATAACCTGTGCCTGTGATGCAAGATGTTTAACAACTTTTTCAACAGCCTTATCAATTCCCCTCTTGATATCCATAGGATTGGCACCGGCTGTTATATTTTTAAGACCAACATTGATAATTGCCTGTGCAAGCACAGTAGCGGTTGTTGTTCCATCACCGGCAATTTCCCCGGTTTTTGATGCAACTTCCTTAACCATTTGTGCCCCCATGTTCTTGCATCCGTCCGAAAGTTCTATATCCTTTGCAACGGTGACGCCGTCCTTTGTTATCTGAGGAGCTCCGAATTTCTTCTCAAGCACCACATTGCGTCCTTTTGGCCCCAGTGTAACTTTCACTGCATCTGCTAACTGGTCAACTCCTTCTTTAAGCTGAGCGCGCGCATCAATATTGAATTTAATCTCTTTTGCCATATTATGTCTGATTTAATTGGTTTTCAAAAATTAAGCTATGAATAAAATGTCCGACTGTGAAATCAAAAGATAATCTTCATTATCGATCGTCAGTTCCTGACCGGAGTATTTTCCATACAGAACTACATCACCCTTTTTAACTTCCATTTCTTCATCTTTCTTTGCTGCACCGACCATTACAACAGTGCCCTCACGAGGTTTTTCCTTTGCCGAATCAGGAATAATAATCCCGCTAGCGGTCTTAGCTTCAGCTTCGTGTGGTTTTACTAAAACCTTTCCAGCCAATACTTTTCCTTTTAATTGTGCCATTGTTATTCAGTTTTAAAGTTAAACATGCATTTTCTGTCACATCCCTTAGCATAATTTATGCCAAAGGGGAAATCGCCTGAATGTGTGAATTTTTGCCGACATTTTAACGTATGAAATCTGCCATTTTACGGCAGGACAAATTTAAGATTTTTATTTAAATAGCTGAATATTAATATTATGTTCTTAATAACAAAGAATGTCAGTTGTGTGACAAACTGACATTCTTTATATATTTCCCTTATAACCGGTTATTTTTGAGGTTGCTTCGGCTGTTGCTGCTGAGGCTGTTGTGTCTGCTGACCTTCAGTTGAAGTTGAAGGAGTTTCTGTAGGTACCGCCGTGGGAAGGGTCGGGACCGCATTCGGGTCAACGGCATTCTGGATCTGGTTTTCGATCCTTGAACGCTGAGCAATGGTCCCTCTTGGAATAGAAGCGGTTGCGACAACGCAGAGAAGAAGTATCGACCCTGCAAGGGTCCACGTTGCCTTTTCAAGGAAATCAGCAGTCTTCCTGACACCCATAGTCTGGCCTGCTGATGTGAAGTTGGCTGCCAGCCCCCCTCCTTTCGAGTTTTGAACCAGAACTATCATGATCTGAAGTATGCAGGCAATAATAACCAGAACTGATATAAAAATGTAAATTCCCATCTGTCAGCTATTAATAATCGCTTTAATTTTTTCAATTTGAGATGCAAAGTAACTACTTTTTTCCGGAAATTTCAAACTTAATTTCTCATAAATATCAATGGCCCTTGAATAGTATCCCTGATTTACATATATTCTTGCAAGGGTTTCAGTAACAAGTCCCCCGTGCTCTTCAACGAAAGGCCGTGAAAGATCCTGGGCAGGTTGTTCAGTTTTTTCCTTCTGCGGTTCAATCTTCGGATTAGCCGTTATGAACTTGTCAATGAGCTCAGCCTGAGCCTGCCTCTTCAGGATTCTGGTATCCGGTTCGGTAACCTTCTCCTGTTCAGTAGATTCTGTTTGCTTTGAAATTGCTTCCTCTTCAGCTGTCTTCTTTTCTTCAGGCGCCGGTTCTTCCCCGCCAGCTACTTCCCGGAATTCCTTATCTGATACAACCTCAGGAACGGGCTCCTGTTTTGCCTCAGCCTTTTCAGTTTTATCGATCTCTATGAGGCTCTCTTCCGCAGGAACCGAAAATCCCGGATCCATAAAAACAACCGCTTCCTCAGGTTCTGAAAGCTCGGTTACGCCAAGGTCAAACGGCCTCTTCTCCTCTTCCCAGAAATCTGATTCCTCCTGTAGCTGTATAGCCTTCGTAAGAATAATATCGGCTTCCTCAGTCTCATACTGGACCGGCTCGATCCCTTCGCTTTTCTCAATTTCAGTTATAAGATCCTCGCTGTTCTTTGCAAACTCTATCACAACCTGGCTGCTGTCGACTGATTCCTCCTCTTTTTCAGGCTCACTGACTGGAACTGGTCCGGCAAACACTTCGGGCTGGCTTGTCACTTCCGGTTCCACAACCGGCTCCTGTCCAGTTATCTGAACCTGTTCATGCGCCGCTTCTCCTTCGACTGGCTGCTGCGGTTCATGAACCGGTTCCGGCTCACCGGTCTGTGCTGTCTCAGTTGCTGGTTCCGGTCCGGTTACAATTGCAGGCTCCTGAACAGTCTCAGGTTCAGGAGTGACTGATGAAGGTTCCATTGAAGATTCAGTTTCCGGAGTAACTTCTGCAGGTTCCTTCACAGGTTCTGGTTCCGAAATAACTGCTAAAGGTTCTATGGCAGTTTCTGGTTCAGAAAATACCGTTTCAGGTTGGGAAACTGATTCGGGTTCCGTGATAGCTGCAGGTTCCGGAACAGGTCCGGGTTCGGGTGTGGCTGCAACAGGTTCCTGCACCTGTTGCGGTTCAGCAGGTACAGTTGAAGGCTCTTTCAATTGTTCCGGTTCAGGTGTGGCTGTAATCGGTTCCCTGACACTCTCCGCTGATGGCTCGGGAAACTCTTTTTCAGCAGGTTCAGGGGTGACATTTAAAAGCCTGTAAAGCACCTTTCTGTCAGCAACATGAATCGCTGAATTCCTGAGCTGGTTCTCGAACCTGACATCGGAGTTTTCCTTCATTCCCTTAAGAAGTAGAAGGTGCGCAGTCTGAAAATAAGGGAATATATTGACCAGGTCATTGAGCTCCGCAAGCAACTGCCTGTCGATAGGTTCATTGCTGCTGATAAGCTTCAGGAAATCGTTTTTGTTCATGGCTGGTCACCAGTTAACAAAAGCCCTGTTAAAGATGTCTTCCACAATCATTTCAATAATCTTCTGCGACAAATCCTGCTCGACATCGCTCAGATTTTTGGAACTGTCGTAATCCTCATATCTCGAAAATAACTGTTCAAAGCTGAGATCGGGATCGGCGGCGTTCGTAAACTTAACCTTTACGGTTATTGTAAACCTGTTCATCGCAGCTACAGCTTCTGCGGATACTGTTAGAGGCTTTGTATTATAATCGGTTATTTCTCCTTCAAAATTTGCATCTCCGATTCCGTTCACGATATTAAGATTGGTCTGTGCCTTGCACTTGTCTATAAGTGCATCAGTAAGAGACTGGCTTAATCCGGGCTGAACAAGGCTCGCCCTGTTCTGGAAATACTGAATGCTGATTGTCCGAAGGCCTGTGGTGCTTGCACCTGTAAATGAATAGCTTACTTTACAACTGTTCAAAACAGAAAGCAGTACGACTGCAAGTGCCAGGATGATTTTACAGGACCTGCCTGGAAGAATATCATTATTTTTCAATACCATACTCCTTAATTTTCCTGTAAAGTGTGCGTTCCGAGATGCCAAGTTCCTGGGCAGCCATTTTCCTTTTTCCGTTATACTTCTCAAGGGCTTTTTTGATCATTTCTATCTCCTTGCCGGACAGTGAGAGCGATTCCTCGACCACCTCCTCCGTATCCTGTATATTGCCCCTGGTATGCCTCTGTGTAAAATCATCCGATTGCTGCTCCGGTACAGTCGTCACATGTTCCTGATGCCCCTTTTCCCTGAAAAGATTCTTGAGAATCCCAGAGTTGGCTTCGGTGTACGGCACCTCTATCTGGCCGCTCTTGATAAGGTCAAGCACCAGCTTCTTCAGATCGCTCATATCACTTTTCATATCAAAAAGGATTTTGTAAAGTATTTCGCGCTCCGTTGAATAGGATTTATCTTCCTCCCTTCTTATAACAGCCGGCAGCTTTACGCCGGTATAATCAGGTAAATAAGTTTGAAGAACATCGGCTGTGATTTCCCGTTCCTTCTCAATTATAGATATCTGCTCCGTTATATTCTTAAGCTGGCGGACATTCCCAGGCCAGGAGTAACTTAGGAGAATGTTCTTTGCGTCATTGCTAAGATGTATTGCAGGCATCCTGTATTTTTCAGCAAAGTCGACTGCAAATTTCCTGAAAAGAAGAAAAATGTCGTCGCCCCTTTCCCTGAGCGGCGGAATTTTTATCGGGACCGTATTAAGCCTGTAGAACAGGTCTTCCCTGAATTTATCGTGCTCAATAGCAATTGTGACATCGACATTACTGGCAGCGATCACCCTGACATTCGTCTTCTGTACTTTTGATGAACCAACCCTGATGAACTCACCTGTTTCAAGCACCCTCAACAGACGAACCTGCGTAGAAAGTGGCAGCTCAGCAACCTCGTCCAGAAAGATAGTACCTCCGTCAGCAACCTCGAAGTAGCCTTTTCTGCTTTCGGTAGCTCCTGTAAAGGATCCCTTCTCATGGCCGAACAGTTCTGAATCAATTGTTCCTTCAGGTATCGCACCGCAATTGACTGCAATGTACTGGCCATGTTTCCTGGCGCTA
>JAUZNW010000100.1 GCA_030706785.1 Bacteroidota bacterium
AGAATGAGGGCGCTGAGTGTCGGAGTAAGAGTAATTGCAGCAAAAACAGAAGTAATAATTGTGATAGTTACACTCATCCCGAGCTGTTTGAAAAGTACTCCTGTGAGACCCTTCACAAAGGTAAGCGGGAAGAATACAGCAACGACAGTGAGTGTCGTGACAATAACAGCAAGCCATACTTCATTGGTTGCATAAATTGCCGCCTCTCTCGGCCTGCTTCCCCGTTCAATATGTTTTGTGATATTTTCCAGCACAACAATTGCATCATCCACAACCATTCCGATCGCAATTGACAGCGATGTAAGTGAAATAATATTGATCGAGGCTCCGGTCACAAAAAGGTAGATAAATGCCACGATCAGCGAAATGGGAATTGTAAGGATTATAATAAAGGTGGCCCTCCATCTTCCCAGGAAGAACAGGACAACAAGTATGACGAAGATTGCGGCAAACATGAGTGTCTCTGTAAGGTTGCTTATAGAATCCTTGATAAACGAGGCACTGTCAAAAAGCTTCTCAATTTTAACATCAGGCGGAAGCCCCTTCCGCAGCTGTTCAAGCGATTTATCTATCTGCTCTGTGACCTTCACGGTATTTCCGCCTGATTGCTTCTGAACGAACATTCCCATTCCCTTCACCCCGTTTATTCTTGTATCAAGCTTTGATTCACGGATGGTATCACGGACCTCGGCGATATCCTTGAGGTAAATATTTGCGCCATTATAGCTGCTGACCACAATATTCTTTACCACATCGCTCTCAGGAAACTCTCCCTGTATTCTCAGGGCGTAGTCATTTTTACCCATTTCGATATAACCAGCCGGCATATTCAGGTTCTCTGCCCTTATGATATTGCCGATCTGCTCTACCGTCAGGTTATATGCCTCCATCTTCCTGGGATCAACATCAATATAAATCTTCCTGCCGGGGACACCTGTCAGTGCAACTGATCCGACACCTTCAATCCTGTTCAGCGGGTTTACGACTTTCTCATTCAGGATTTTTTCAAGTCCCCTGTAACTTTCGTTTGCTGTTATAGCGTAGAATACTATAGGCATCATGTTTGTGTTGAACTTTATGATGGCCGGCTTTTCACAATCCGTAGGCAGATATTTTTCAATAAAGCTCAGAGAACTCCTGATATCATTTGATGCTTCATCGAGATTTGTTCCATATTCGAAATTCATAAAGATCACTGATATGCCGTCACTTGTCCTTGAAGTCATTTCCTTGAGCTTGCTTACAGAGTTAAGCGTATTCTCAAGGGTCTGTGTCACATTCGATTCGATATCTGATGCACTTGCTCCCGGATAGGTAGTATACACAACAACATAAGGAAGCTCCATCTCCGGGTAGAGATCAATCGGCAGATGGGTAAGCGAATAGATCCCCATTACCATCAGACCAACAAAAACCAGAATCGTAGTGACCGGTCTCTTTACAGAAGAACTGTATATGCTCATTTTTTAATGGTTTGCTGTTAATTACTGTATTAGATCAATCTTATCTCCGTTGATAAGCTTTGACTGGCCCTCGCTTATAAGACTGGCACCTTCCTTAAGAACATCAGAGATGACCTCAACCATGTCATCAAACCTTTTTCCGAGTAAAACCTCAACCCTTTTTGCAGTACCTTTATCGTCAATAAACACGTATCTTACATTGGTTCCCTCCTGGACAAGTACCGTTGCTGCCGGAACCACAAATGTTTCAACTTCACCAAGGTCCATTGAAATCCTTACAAACATGCCTGGCTTTAAAAGATCATTCCTGTTAGGAACTTCAATCTCAGCGATAAAGGACCTGGTCGCCGGATTAATAGTTGGAGCAATCCTGTATACTCTTCCGGTAAATTTCTCATTCGGATAAACATCGGCTGTTATTTCAACCTGCATACCCTTTTTGATCAGCGGATAATATTGTTCTGATATTCCAACATTTATTTTCAGGGGATTGATCTGCATAACTGTTACCACAGCAGCTCTTCCTGAGGAAGTGGTAGGGGCTCCGGAATACATCTCGCCGTCCTCGAAATATTTCCCTGTAACGATCCCGGTAAACGGAGCTTTCATCAGCGTATTAGTCTCCATAAAATCTACGTTTGTTTTCGTTACATCATACTGCGCTTTTAGCTGGTCGTACTGCTGTTGTTTAGTGCTGCCTGTTCTCAGAAGGGTATCAAGCCTTGAAAGGTCCTTTGACAGGCTGGCTAGCTGTACCTTCTGCTGGTAAAGCTGTGTGCGGTCCATCAGGAACAGGTTGTCCCCTCTGTTTATCCTGTCACCAACCTCAACATATAATTTATCGATTCGTCCCGGAGAGGAAGGAGCCACATTTACTTCTTCAAACGGAAGAATAGTGGCAGTATAATCGATCGTTCGTGCAATTTTGGTCCTCTCCAGCTTCATTACCTTTACCGGGATTGCAGCTCTTTCAGTTGTGGCAGCAGCTGCTTCAGTACCCGGAGCTGCACTTTTTTTCGAACCTGAAGAACAGCCTGACATGATGAGTCCGCTGATCAGAATTAACGGAATTGCTTTTAAGTATTTCATTATCTTTTTATTAAAAGGTTTCTAAATCGGATTTACATGTTATTCAATAATTTATCAAGCGCAAGCTTTGTCTGAAGCAGGTTCATCAGTGCGGAGATATAGTTGTTTTCTGCTTCAAGGTACAAGCTGTTGGCCTGGGTAAGCTCCAGGCTTGATGCCATCCCCTGTTTGTATTTGTTCTTCATGCTTTCATACACTCTCTGCGCAACATCAATATTATCTTTCTGGCTCTGATACTGCTGACTTGCATTCAGAAGATTGTATCTCAACTGTTTCTCCTGTAGAAGAAGCTGGTCAGTGACCATATCTTTGGTAGTTCTTGCTTTTTGCAGGTCATATTGAGCCTTCCTTATCCTGGCATATCTCTGGCCGCCGGCGATTATAGGCACTGAGAGCGATAGGCCTGCCATGGAATTCGGGAACCATCTGATCTCAGCTAATTTGTCACCCATGCCGTTGGTTCCATAGTTATAGAAACCTGCAAGTGTTGGCAGAACTGATGCTTTCTGTGATTTGAGTGACAGTGACGACAACTGTTCAGCTCCTTCAACCAGCTTGTAATCTATGTGTTGTGTCAGATCGAATTCCTGCGCAAGCAGGGCATCGACATTGACTTCACCGGTAAGATTTTCAAGGGAGTCGGTAAGCCTGATCGGAGTGTTTGCGGGAACACCAAGAGCGAAACGCAGAATATTGTAGTTCAGTTCTATAGTACGTTCAAGGGAGCTTTTGCTGTTCTCAACCATTGTCACGTTGGAAATCATCTGGTCAACATCTGTTGCTTCAACCATACCTGCCGCGTACATCGATCTTGTTGATTTGAGCGTTTCTTTCAGATTCTCAATGTTCCCGTTAAGTATTTCCAGTGATTTTTCCGAGACCAGTATCAGGTAATATGCCGAACTTACAGATTCTTTGGTATCCAGCTCCGACTTCTGAAGATTTTCCTCGCTGAGCTTCTGTGCGAGTTTGCCAGTCTCAATGCCGATGTATAAAGGGCCATTGAATATAACCATACTTGCCTGGACCGACGCACTTGAGTTAAACTCGGAACCAAAAGTTATCGGAACTTTTGTACCCGGCTTCCCGAAGAAATCTCCAGGCAGGAGGGTTGTCATCAGCTTCAGATTGTCAGTAAACGTACCCGAGGCCTCGACTGCCGGAAGAGCTGATGAAATTATCTCCCAGAGAGCTGCCTTCGAGGCAAGAACGTCAGTTTTCGCTGTCAGAACCGACTTGTTATTTGATATAGCATATTCCTGAGCCTCCTTAAGTGAAAGAGTGAGCCCTTCACTATTCTGCTGAGCCTGCATGACAGTGCATGGTAGCAGCAAGGTAAATGCTGCAGATAATAATTTGTTTTTCATGAATTCAGGTTTAAGCATAGTCATTTATTTTACAGATTTTTCTAAATGATTTCTTTGTTCTGGTAACGGTCGATCAGTTCAAGACCCTTTGGTGTGGAAATTCCCCTGAGGTAGTTGATATAAAAGTTTTTGATCACGTCCCTGTTCAGGAAGGAATCGGAAGGGAATACGTTCTCGTCGTATGACATTTTTACCACCTCCAGGAGGCATTTATTTGTTATATCAAGATCTATATCCTTACGAAAGACTCCTTCATCTATCCCCCTTTTAAGGATTTCGGAATTGCTTGAATAGTAAGGAAGCTCATTTCTCTCACCAAACTTGTTCAGGATATCCTGGTGATATTTTTTAACATCCAGCTGGAAAGCAGGGCTCATTTTTGAAAAGTGATCCGACATAAGTTTCAGCATTTTGAAAATGGCTTCTATAATATTTTCCGATTCGCTGAAGAGCTTCTTCATGATTTCCTGCTGCCTCAGCCTCATCCACTTCAGAACGCCATGCAGCAGCTCATCCTTATCCCTGAAAACCTCATAGATCGTTCTTTTCGATATACCCATACGGCTTGCAAGCATGTCCATGGTTACTGACCTGATTCCATAGGTCCTGAACATCTGTGAGGCTTCTTCAATTATTCTTTGCTTGTAATCCATACCTCAGATTTAGGCGTGGCAAAAATGAGAAAACTTTTTCAGTTTACAAAGTTTTAATAGTTAATTTCCGGTTAAATTCTGTAAAAAGTCGAAATTTACCGGCGAGTGGAAGGAATGTACTATGTATGATGTATTATGTATTATGTTTTATTTTCGATAGACGAAAGGCGATAGGCGATGTGAAGAATGTATTATGTATTGTTTATCGTGTAATCATGCAGGTCAAGTAGGCCGATTTTTTTGACTTGCCCGACTTGCACAATCTGTACGACCGCATAACCAAATAACCAGATAACCAGACAACCGCATAACCATGACAAACCATGTAACACTTTACCAAGTAGATGCTTTTACTGCTGAACCATTCAAAGGCAATCCTGCCGGAGTCTGCATCCTTGAAAAGGAAATGCCCGACGGGTGGATGCAGAATATAGCTATGGAGATGAACCTGTCTGAAACGGCATTCATAACACCTTCGGAAGGATTATGGAAAATAAGATATTTTACTCCTGCAGCTGAAATCCCGCTTTGCGGACATGCCACACTGGGTTCTGCTCACCTTATGTTTGAAACCAGTATCGTGGGAAAGGACAGGGAAATAATCTTTTCCTCAAAAGCCGGGAAACTTGCAGTGAAATATTCTGACAAATGGATTGTAATGAATTTCCCTGCATATGAGTCCCGTCCCGCAGCTATCCCGCCTGAAGCAGCAGTGATCCTGGGTATAAAACCTTTGGAACTGTACAGGACCGACCACGGCTGGGCCCTGGTCATTCTTGATAATGAAACTGATGTAAAAAATCTCAGACCTGATTTCAAAGCTATGAAGGATTCGGAATTTGGGGATCTGATTGTTGCTGCACCCTCATCTGATCCGGAGTATGATTTTTGTGTCCGATGCTTTGCCCCTGCCCTTGGTATTGATGAAGATCCCGTAACTGGATCTGCCCAGAGTGCCCTTGTTCCATTATGGTACGGGAAAACAGGCAAAAAGAGTTTTATAACCCATCAGGTATCAAAAAGAGGAGGAGTCCTGAAGGCGTCACTCATAAATGGTCGTGTAGAAATTGAAGGACAGGCAAGGACCATCTTTAAAGCAGAATTGTTAATCTGATGTGAAGGTGTGTGATACGTGGTACGGGGTACGGGGAAGGCCATAAGAATAAAAGACAGCAAGACTCACTAAACAAGTGATAAATCGTATGAAAAAAAATCCGGCAGGCCGGTTTGAAATTCCTGTTACGGATATGGACAGGGCAACCATGTTTTATGAAACTGTTTTTGAAGTGAAGCTTTTAAGGAATGTTCTTGGCACCCTTGAAATGGCCTGGTTCCCGCAGGCTGAAACAGATTCAGGCTCAGCCGGTTCTCTCGTTCTCAACCTCAATAACTACAAACCATCCCAGGACGGCATCCTGATCTATTTCACAGCCCAGTCAGGTGATCTGGTTAACGAATTTGGCAAAGTGAAAGATGCAGGAGGCAAAATTCTTATTCCGAAAAGAAAGATTTCTGATGAAATCGGCTTTATGGCCCTGATTCTGGATACCGAAGGAAACAGAATTGCATTACATTCGCATAAATAAAGTCTTTTATTTATGCCCCTCCTTTTAGTCCTCCTGGGAATACTGCTTCTCCTGGTACTGATTATTGTATTTAAAATCAACGCTTTTATATCATTTATAATCGTTTCTATCCTTCTGGGGATCTCTGAAGGCATGGAATTGCCAAAGGTAATCAGCTCGATCCAGCAGGGAATTGGTGAGACGCTTGGTTTACTTGTCCTTATACTTGGATTCGGAGCAATGCTTGGCAAAATAGTGGCTGACAGCGGGGCGGCTCAAAGGATCGCCTCGAAACTGACGGCCCTCTTCGGAATTAAAAATATACAGTGGGCTCTTGTACTCACAGGTTTTATTGTGGGAATACCCATGTTTTACAATGTCGGTTTTGTGGTCCTAATACCGCTTGTCTTTACTGTCGCCGCATCCACAGGCCTATCTCTGATGTATGTTGGCATCCCCCTGCTTGCTTCACTTTCGGTTACACATGGATTTCTTCCTCCTCATCCGTCCCCCACTGCTATAGCTGCAATGTTCGGAGCGGATATCGGGAAAACGATGGGATACGGCATTCTTACAAGCATCCCCGCAATAATTATTGCAGGCCCGATTTTTGGAAGGATAATCAGGAACATCAAAGCAAGCCCGATTAAGGAATTCCTGAATCCGAAAGTCCTTAAGGATGAGGAAATGCCGGGCATCTGGACAAGTGTACTTGTCACACTTCTTCCGGTGATACTGATAGGAGCTGCTTCGATCTCAGCATTGATATTTCCTGAAGGGAATAAAGTCAGATTAATAACTGGATTTATAGGCGATCCTGTAGTCGCCATGCTGCTTTCGCTGCTAATGGCAATTTACTTTCTGGGATTGTCGAAAGGAAGGAAGATGGCAGATATAATGGATTCCCTTGCTCATTCAGTAAGCAGCATAACAATGATACTGCTGATAATTGCCGGAGCAGGGGGATTCAAGCAGGTCCTTGTCAACAGCGGGGTAAGCGACAATATTGCCGGACTGCTTGAAAAATCAAGTATTTCTCCGCTGCTTCTTGCCTGGATGATATCAGCCCTTCTCCGCATCTGTGTCGGTTCCGCTACCGTGGCCGGACTGACCACTGCAGGGATTCTTCTCCCCCTCGCTACCAGCGGTGCAGTAAATAAGGAACTGATGGTACTTGCCATAGGGGCCGGAAGCCTTATGCTCTCTCATGTGAATGATACAGGCTTCTGGATGTTCAAGGAATACTTCAACATGAGCGTCAAGGATACTCTCCTTACGTGGAGCGTTATGGAGACAATTGTCAGTATTACGGGATTGATTGGGGTACTTGTTATCAATATGATAATATGAATGGAAGGAAATAGGTTGAAATACGTTGAAAAGGTTGAAGGGGTTGAAAGGGTTGAAAGGGTTGAAAAAGTTGAAAGGGTTGAAGGGGAGAGCGGGTGAAGGGGGAGTGGGAGACAAAGCGCCGTGTTCCATGAAAGCTGTGGTGAAAAATGATTTTATGGCTTCATGCAACAGGCAACAGGCAACAGGCAACAGGCGACTGGGATAAAACTAATCATAAAACCATTATACTATGAAAAAAGATCTTGATGCCCGAATAGCTGAACTGGGACTGGAACTGCCGCCAGCACCGAAGCCTGTCGGAGTCTACAAACCTGCACTTGTTGTTGACAGATTCCTCTACGTGTCCGGACATGGCCCGCTTAAGATGGATGGTACACTAATAAAAGGCAAGCTGGGTGCGGACCTTAAAACAGAAGATGGAAAGGCTGCAGCCAGGCAGGCTGGACTAGCAATTCTGTCAACGGTAAAAGCACATCTCGGAAGCCTTGCAAATATTAAGCGGCTTGTCAAAGTTCTGGGCATGGTAAACTGTACCTCCGATTTTGAACAACAGCCGCAGGTGATGAACGGATTCAGCGAGTTGATGGCGGAGGTTTTAGGGGAAGAGAACGGTATAGGTGTAAGAAGCGCCGTTGGCATGACCCTGCCGAACAACATGGCAGTTGAAGTGGAAGCTATATTTGAACTTTATGAAGGTGAGTAAGGTTAATCCCGTTCCGAAAGAAAGAGAATGGTACAAGATCAGTAATCCGGGTGAAGTAAGTTCACCGGCATTGCTGGTTTATCCGGCAAGAATTGAGGAGAATATAAGAAGGATGATCTCAATTGCCGGTGGCCCTGACCGGCTGAGGCCTCATGTCAAAACCCATAAGATGTCTGAGGTCGTAAGACTTCAGATGAAGCTTGGCATTTCCCGGTTTAAGTGTGCCACTATTGCTGAGGCAGAAATGGTGGCTGAATGCGGGGCAGGCGATATCCTTCTGGCATACCAGCCGGTTGGTCCGAATATTTCAAGGATATTTGCCCTTAAAAAAAAATACCACGAAGCAAGGATATCCTGTCTTGCTGATTGCGAGGAGACAGTTGTGCAATTATCGGAAGCAGCAAAAGTTGAAAAAACCAGGATCAACTTATACCTGGATATCAATAATGGTATGAACCGTACCGGTATAAAGCCTGGAGAAAAAGCAGCGGAACTTGCCAGGATGATTGCCGGTATGCCAAACATCCGGCTGGAAGGTTTGCATGTTTATGACGGGCATATTCATGAGAAGGATTTTCACCTCAGGAAGGAACTCTGCAACAAGGCCTTCCAGCATGTCAGGTCGCTCACATCAGTGATCAGGAAATTTTACAGCAAACCCTTAAATATTGTAGCAGGCGGTACCCCAACATTCCCCGTTCATGCTTCATACCATGAAGCTGAAACAAGTCCGGGCACACTCCTGTTATGGGATTATGGATACAGCTCATCATACAGCGATCTGGACTTTCTTCACGCTGCGGTGCTTCTGATGAGGGTAGTCAGCAAACCGTCCGAGGGCCTGATATGCATCGATCTTGGACATAAGGCAGTGGCTGCCGAGATGCCGCATCCCAGGGTTAAGATGCTGGGAATGAAAGACTACGATTTTGTTTCACAGAATGAAGAACATATGGTATTAAGATCTCCGGAGGCTGACAAATTAAAGGTAGGAGATGTGCTTTACGGGATACCTTATCATATATGCCCCACAGTTGACAGGTACAATTTTGTTTCAGCCGTAAACGATGGCCGGGTGACTGGAGAGTGGAAAGTGGAAGCCCGGACAAGGAGGATCACAATTTAGCACCCTTCCCATGGATAATAAAGTACTCATCGTTGACGGACATCTTGATCTTTCGATGAATGCCATGGAGTGGAACAGAGATCTGAGGTGGCCGGTAAACGATATACGATTGAGTGAAAGGGGGATGACAGATAAACCTGACAGGGGAAAAGGGACTGTCAGTTTTCCTTCAATGCAGAGTGGTAATGTCTTTTTATGTATGGCCACACAGATCGCCCGGAGTGTCAGGCCTGGAAGCACCATACCGGGCTGGAATTCCCCGGAGCAGGCATGGTCGCATACGCAGGGCCAGCTTGCATGGTACAGGGAAATGGAGGAATGCCGGGAGCTGATACAAATAAGGAATGTAAGCCAGCTTGAAAAACATATCCACCAATGGCAAAGCCCAACAGGCAGGCTGCCTGTCGGGTATATACTGTCACTTGAGGGAGCAGATTCCATAGTCTCAATCAAGCACCTTGAAGCTGCATATAATTATGGCCTGCGTGCGATCGGACTCTCCCATTATGGTCCGGGAATATATGCAGGTGGCACTGATTCAGAAGAAGGGCTCAATGCCAGGGGAAAAGATCTTCTTAAAGAAATCGGAAACCTGAAAATTATTCTCGATGCCTCTCACCTTAATGATGTGAGTTTCAGGGAGGTTATGGACCATTATGACGGACCTGTTTGGGCAAGCCACAATAATTGCCGGAAATTCGTACCTCATAACAGGCAGTTTACAGATGAACAGATCCGGGAGCTTATCGGAAGGGACGCAGTGATCGGTGTCGCACTGGATGCATGGATGCTTGTTCCTGAATGGAGAGGAGGAATTTCCACACCTGAAAACAGGGGAGTATCGCTAAAACAGGTAATCCAAAATATAGGCCATATCTGCCAGCTGGCCGGAGATTCACTTCATGCAGGAATTGGCTCTGATCTCGACGGAGCATTTGGCAGGGAACAGTCTCCTGTTGAGATTGATACGATAGCAGACCTCCAGAAAATACCGCCGCTTCTTTCCGATATTGGATTCAGTGATACTGAAATTATCAATATTATGTCCGGTAACTGGATCAGATTCCTGAAAAAAAACCTGGGAAATAATTGAGTCTGAAAGTCTGTATAATCCGTAAAGTTTGTAAAGTTCATAAAGTTCTTGAAGTCGCTCATAAGACTTTCATGACCTGCATGACCTGATTATTTGTATATCCCTTATTAAACAATTCAGCCATGTCCCTGTTAATCTTAAAAACTCTCAGACATGAACATGCAAAATGCCTTTCAGAATCTCAACTGGCTCGCAATTATTGTTGCCGCAGTCAGTGCATTTGTTCTCGGAGCCCTGTGGTATTCTCCGCTTCTGTTCGTCAAACGATGGAAGAAAGAGAGCGGCGTTACCGATGAAATGGTGAAAAATACCAATATGGTTCAACTCTTCGGATTGTCATTTCTTCTTTCACTGATTGCCTCATTTTTCCTTGCGATGTTTATTGGCGCCAAAGCCGGTGCAGGTTTCGGGGCCATGGCGGGATTCATGGCCGGCCTGGGCTGGGTATTTACCTTCATGGGCATCAGCTATCTTTTCGAACGCAAAAGCCTTGTTCATTTCCTTATAAACTCGCTTTACAGCATTGTAAGCCTGACAATAATGGGGCTGATAATCGGGGCATGGCAGTAGGGGGTTGTGCGGTTGTGCGGTTGTGCGGTTATACGGTTGTGCGGGTTGCGCAGGTTTTGCAGGTCAGGAACTAATCAAAACTGAATTACTTAAAAGGAACGACCTGCATGACCTGCACTACAATTAAAAACCTACTTTGAAGTGATAAACCTACCTGTATAAATAGACGAATCCCCTGTACTCCCTGCTGTCGTACTTTACATCATCCCAACCCTGGGCTTTGATGACATAGAAATAGACTCCGGGGCTTGCTTTGGCATTTGAGTTGTTGACTCTGCCGTCCCAACCTTCCCAGTCCTTCAGCATCTTGCCTTCGCCATAGAAATCATAGACTTTTACGCCGCTGCGGGTAAATATCTTGATGCTGATATATTTAAGGGATGTCTTGTCAATTACGAAGATATCATTAATTCCATCTCCGTTGGGGGTGAAGACATTAGGTACATGAAGGTCTGACTGGTCGACCTTAATTTTATTGAACCGTAATGAATCGACACAATGCAGGTCGCTTTCGACAGTGAGTTTGACTGAGTATTCTCCGGGAATATAATAGGTGTGAACCGGAGGGTCCTTGATAAGAGAAACCGAATCATCCCCGAACTCCCACTTGTACTTGACAGCTCTTACAGATTTATCAGTAAAGGTTACTTCAAGAGGGGCCTCCCCTTCTGAAGGATCCACCGAAAAATCGGCCTTCACATGTATCGATTCATAATAGAACGATGAAGAATTGGTACACGTCAGGCTGTCTGTTACCTGAAGGATGTAGGTAACATTTTCAAGGGGCGGATCGAATGTTATCGGATTTAATTCAATATCAGGGTAGGGAATCGATGATGACGGATCGGAAGACCATCTGAACCTGACACCATCAGGTAACGAGACAGGTTGTCCGTTGACCGGATCATTGTAGAAATAGCTGTCTGGAGAAACGCTTCCCTTAAGTGCCACGTAATCGCAGGTCCTGTTCTGAAGCGACGCTGACACATTTGGAAGGTCAATAAAGATCCATCCTGTCAGGCTGGCGCTGAATCCGGAACCATTGGTGATGCTAACCCTGTAACCGCCTTCATCGAGATTATTTATCGCAGAATTCATAACGCCTGATTCGCTGCTGACAAAATCTGTAAATCCCCTTGTTGCGTCACTCCATTTGTACCACGAAAAATTAAAAGGACCTGTTCCGCCGGGACTGACCGCGTTCAGATTACCTTTTGCATTACCTGAGGAATTGCAGAATACAAAAACCGGGTCTTTTATACCAGGAGAGGAAGGGTAACTTGTATACCTCACCGCATTGGCACCCGGTGCCGTAAGCTGACCTATAACTGAAACAGGTAATAACAGTGCTGAAATGAGAAATCTAAAGCGCACGGTCAGTTTGATCTTTGTGAAATAACGGTTTGCAGATGCCTTTGTTATAATTGTGGCAATATTAATAAAAATCGGGAAATTATCTGTCGGGGCTTCCTGAAAAGCCACCTGTGTACCTTTATGATCCAGATAACTACCGGGACCCTGGTGGACTTTGGTGTTAAAGATAGATCATTATCCCCAGGGATCACAAAGTACTTCACAAAGTTGTACAAAGGGAACTTACAAATATGGATACTTTTGAGAAAGCCATACTGTTAATAAAAATTCCAATTTTGATAAAGGACGATAGACTACCTGAAATTGTATTTATTAATTTTGCGTGATCCCGGTACGCTGTAATTCAAAACAATAAATGGCTCATAATTATCTGGATGATCTGAACGAAGCTCAGAAAGAGGCTGTTATTAACACTGAAGGTCCCTCACTTGTGATCGCCGGGGCAGGAGCCGGCAAAACCAGGGTGCTTACTTACAGGATAGCCCATCTTCTCAGGAAAGGCGTACCGGCGTACAACATCCTTGCACTGACCTTCACAAACAAGGCAGCAAGGGAGATGAAGGACAGGATAACAGGCATTGTTGATCCGGAGATCGCCAGGTATCTATGGATGGGCACCTTCCATTCAATCTTTGCCAGGATCCTCAGAACTGAAGGATCAAGGCTCGGTTACAAATCCAATTACACTATTTACGACGCCACCGATTCAAAAAGCCTGGTCAGGGCAATAATCAGGGATATGAACCTCGATGATAATATTTACAAACCCGGAGTTATAGCATCGAGGATTTCCACTGCCAAAAACAACCTGATTACAGCGAGCCTGTATGCTGCAGATGCTTCGATACAGACGTATGACAGGTCAAGCCGAATGCCAATGCTGGCGGAGATTTACAGGTCATATTCAGCCAGGTGCTTCAAGGCAAATGCAATGGACTTTGATGACCTGCTTCTGAACACCAATATTCTCTTCCGCGATTTTCCTGATGTACTGGCCATTTACCAGGATAAATTCCGTTACCTGCTTGTAGATGAATACCAGGACACCAACTTCTCACAATATCTTATTATAAAGAAGCTTGCAGCCGTCCATAACAATATCTGTGTTGTAGGTGACGATGCACAGAGTATTTATTCCTTCAGAGGTGCAAGGATCGAGAACATCCTTGAGTTTAAAAATGACTACCCGGACTACAGGCTATTCAAGCTTGAGCAGAATTACAGGTCTACCCAGACGATCGTCAATGCGGCAAATGCCATAATTGCAAACAATGAAGGACAAATACACAAGACGGTTTTTTCCAGAAATGAATCCGGAGAGAAACTGCAGGTTATCCAGTCGCTAACCGACACTGAAGAAGGATTCAATATTTCATCGGATATATTCGATAAGAGATATTCAATGCAGCTGAACTGGTCAGATTTCGCG
>JAUZNW010000101.1 GCA_030706785.1 Bacteroidota bacterium
TCGGTGCTTGCACCGAAATAGAGTCCAGAGCTTGCTCTGGGGTTCATACCAATTGATTTAGAGTGGCAACCATTTTGAGGTGCCACTCTAATTTATCTACAAAAATAAAGTCTTAATTACTCAAATTTAAATATAACAGCCGACACTGCCGGCATCTTAATCGTATCAACACTTTTTCCGGCCTTATAGCTGCATTTTGAAGTAGTTCCTAATGTGTATGCAACCCGATTTAAATTCAGTGTGCTGAATTCCGCATCAACTTTTTTATCCGAAGGGTTGATAGCAATGATATATTTTTCATTCCCATTCCGGCGTATATAAACCATAGGATAAGGTTTATTGACATCACTTACCAGTTTCCACTCCCCGTCATTCCCAAGAGCAGCTGAAGAGGCACGCAGTTTAAGCAATGTCCTTACATAATTTAGCTGCGAGTCCGGATCTTTATCCTGTTTTGCAACAGTCGGACGATTTAGATCGGGATCCTGAGGAATGTAAATTTTCTCTTTCGGAGCTGTTGAGAATCCAGCGTTCTGGCTATCATCCCATTGCATCGGAGTACGTGTACCGGAACGCGTACGGCTTCCCTCAATATCAGGCGAATTAGGAATATATCTCATTCCGATTTCATCACCATAATATATGAAAGGTATTCCGGGTAGAGTAAGGAAAAATGTCATAGCAACTTTTAACTGCTGACTATCATTACGTTCGGAATTGGCAATTCGTGGAGAATCGTGATTGCCTGTCGGAACAGAAATATAACCCTTATTTAAAGTGCTCTCGTACTGGTCTTTAAAACTGGTATACCAATTTGAAATACTACCTTCTCCCGCTTTGTCAAAATATACTTTAGCAGGTGCAGTCTGTCCTCTCATATTTGCTGAAAACAGATTTCCTGCCCTGAGAAAATCTATATCGAAACCACCTTCAATCGATTGTTTTGGGTTAAACCACTCTGCAATAAGCACTCCCTCAGGAAATTTATTATCGAACCATCCATTTATCTTTTTCCAGAGTGCGATAGTTGCAGACTTATCAGGATCGTTCTTTACCAGACTCGAGGCCATATCCACACGGAAACCATCGATGCCCTTCTCAAGCCAGAATGTAATGATATTTTCCAGTTCGCGAACCACGGCCTGTGGACCGGGAGCATCAACCGACTGTTCCCACGGATGGCTGGGACTAGGATTAGCATAACCATAATTAAGTGCAGGCTGACAATCATAGAAATTCTTGATATAATATCTGGCTCTTGGTGCATTTGCCTCAACCCAACGCGATGCTTCCTGCTGGGTTAAATCATTCGGTTTAATTGCAGTCCAGATATAGTAATCACTAAAATGCTGATTAGCGTCCGCCTCCATTGATTGTTTAAACCATTCGTTTTGAGCGGATGAGTGGCCTGCCACAAGATCGAGCACAATGTGCATACCCCTCTTATGAACTTCCTTTACTAATTCTACAAGATCGGTATTAGTTCCGAACCGTGGATCAACCAGATAAAAATCTATTACATCATAACCTCCGTCACAAAACGCAGATTTGAAAATCGGATTAAGCCAAATAGCATTCACACCAAGAGATTGGACGTAATCCAACCTTGATTGTATACCTTTAATATCACCGATACCATTGCCGTCATTATCTTGAAATGAAGAGGGGTAGATTTGATAAAAAACAGCGCTTTTAAGCCAGTCAGGATGATTCTGGGCAGCTGCTGATACCAACATTAATACTCCGACCAATATCAGTAATATCTTTTTCATAAGTTAATCTTTTAAATAAAGTTAATTCCACATAGAGTTTCCTTTTCCTTTTCTATCGCCCATCGTCACATTCCTGACTAAAAGTCTTCTCAGGATTGCAGGTGAGATAATCTTTATATTGATGATAATCCTATAACTCCCTTATCCATATATTCCGGAAAGCGACAGGATTCCCATGCTGCTGAAGAAGTATGCTTCCGGCCCCATGCTTTTTAATAAGATATTCGGGTATTCCGACGTAAGTTGTCGGACCACGGAGTGAAACATTATTCTGGATCAATATCCCATTTTGGAATACTGTTGCCCTCGGCGGTGTGAAGTATGTTGTGCTGTCTTTTCCAAACCTGGGCGCGGTGTATACTATATCATATGATTGCCATTCTCCCGGTTTCAGGCTTGCATTCACAAGCGGTGCATACTGTTTATAGAAGGCACCAGCCTGCCCGTTGCGGTATGTCCTGTTGTGCCAGCTGTCAAGTATCTGCAGTTCATAAAGTTCCTGAAGGTAAACTCCGCTGTTGCCTCTCCCCTGGCCTGAACCAGTAATTTCAGACGGTGTCTTCCATTCAATGTGGAGCTGAAAATCATTAAAGACACGTTTCGACTTAAGAGATCCTGAACCCTGAATAGATTGCATTGCACCATCCTTTATTATCCAGGTTGCAGGCCTGATGCCTCCACGGGAAACTTCCTCCCATTCCTTATTTATATCTTTCCCGTCAAATAAGATAATTGCATCAGCTGGCGGATCGCCAATTTTCTCAGCAGGCTGTACCATTGGAACTTCAGGATCCCAGATCTCAGTCTGGAAATGGGTCATCCTGACAGTAGAATCTTCAGGTGCACGCTGGCGCTGTAAAGCCGGATTTTGCTGCTGACCCCGGGGTGGCAATTGCTGCTGGGGCTGCTGACCAAAGCTTAATGAATATGTCAGAGGAATCAAAATTGAAACAAGCAGTAGTTTTTTTAATATTTTCATAGTTTTAATAATTAGGTAATTTATTACTAAGTTAATTCAGTGATAAGCTAAATAAAAGGTTTAATGAAAAATCTACAGTGTCCATCCTTTACGGTATTCGTATTGGAACAAGTTATTAGCTTCGGGAAGATTTGTGATCTTCATATTTGCAGCATCATACTCCAAGACTATAGTAGATTTCTGGTTCAGAACTGCTATATTTGCCAATAGCATGATTTCGGTCAGTTTTGATGAGATTGAAAAATCATTGCATGATTTTTTGCCATCCTTTATGGCGTCGATCCAGTCCTCATATATATTCTTAGTACGTGGAAGCCATGGATCAGGTCCTTTGAAATCTTTGTCAGCCGGTATCAATTCAGGTGCTGCTCCATGACTGCCATGAATCATTATTCCTTTATCACCATAATAGATTGTATATCCCATGGAAGCAAGTGATCTTCCCGGTTCAAACTCCTTTGGAAGCGGTGGACGAAGGCCACCATCGCACCATGTGAGTTTAACTGGAGGCTTGTTAGCTCTTGCAGCAAACTCATATGTTACCCATTCGCCTTCCGGAAGGTAATCGGTACTGTATGGAGTTGAACTTGCCTGAATTCTGACGGGCATACCCAGTTCCAGTCCCCATATTGGTACGTCCATAATATGAGCGCCCATGTCACCAACCGCTCCGACACCGTAATCCCAAAGACCTCTCCAGTTAAATGGCAGGATACCTGTTCCGTAAGGCTTCTCTGGTGCAGGTCCCAGCCATACATCATAATTCAGGGTTTCGGGGACGGGTGCAGGATCGGGTCGTTTCAGGTTCCCCTGCGGCCAGATGGGACGGTTGGTTGAGCAGTACACTTCATGTATATCACCTATTACACCTTTCTGTATCCATTCAACTGACTGAAGGCTTCCTGGTTCAGCATGCCCCTGGTTTCCCATTTGGGTTACTACGTCCATTTCGTGTGCGATTTCTGCAAGCTTCCGGCACTCATAAATTGTTTTCGCCATTGGCTTTTCAACATAAATGTGTTTTTTCTCCCGCATAAATGCTGCAGCAATAGGTGCATGGTTATGATCAGGCGTTCCTATCACGACAGCATCGATTGACTGATTTTCTTTTTGAAGCAATTCTCGCCAATCCGTATACATCTTTGCCTTAGGATAACCTTTAAAAGTATTTGCTGCCCTCACTGAATCAACATCACAAAGAGCATAGATGTTGGCCAGTTTTATCGGTGCTCTGGTAGCCTCAGCCTGTGCACGAGCCTGAGGTCTTGCACTTTGGTTTGTTCCGGCACCTGAGTTCTGGTTTCTTGGTACAAAAACCTCAGGGGTACAGATTCCGCGTATATCACTTGCTCCCCGTCCACCGATGCCGATTCCTGCAACATTGGGCAAATCGCTTGGTGCAGTATATCCCCTACCGCCCAAAACACTTCTCGGCACGATTGAAAATGCTAATGCCCCAGTTCCTACTCTGCCTATGAATTTTCTTCTTGAAAGTAATCTATGTTTGGTCATATTGATATCAAATTTCCTTTTAATATTGGACACCTACAAATTGATAGTTAATACAATTTAAACCACCTAATTGAAAATAAAGTCTCTGAAATAAGACAGTAGTCAGAATGAAGAAAGAGCGTCCGTACCTAATTAACCTATTTTCGGTTGCGTACGCTCTTTCATAGAATAATCACAGAAAACCTAATTTTGAATTAAAATCTCGCCACTGTCTTTTTAATAGCCGGGGTTTTGCTTCAATTTCGGATTTGCATCTATTGCCGTTTGTGGAATAGGAAATAATAAACGATAGGCGTCGAGCGGCTGTGGCCTCCAGACCGGGATTGCATTCAGGAATGTACCAAACCTGATCATATCCTGTCTTCCCCAGTTTTCCCATGCAAGTTCAAACCGGCGTTCCATATAAATATCCTGAAGAGTAACGCTGGTCTTAAGCTTGGCCGGATCAGTGAAGGCTCTCTTCCTAAGCTCATTGACAAGCCTGGTTGCTTCGGTATTGTCCTGACCGAGCCTTACAAGACATTCAGCTTTCATAAGATAGACATCCGCTAGCCTGTATATTGCACAGTCATTTTCCATTGCGGTAGCACCTTTCTTATATTCCCATTTGTTGCATCGTGCACCGTCCTCCTGTTCCGTTTGTCCCCATCCATCTGCATCAATAGCATATTTCATGGTCACATCGACAGTGTGAATCAGTGGTCGCCCATGTGCCGTAATAAGGACCTGCCCGGTCGAAGGATTTATCATCGGACCAATCAAAAAGCTTCCGAGATACCTCTTATCATCCGGATCAAATGACTTAACATAGTCAGGCATAGCACATATTCCATTATTTGCGCTTCCCGGAATTCCCAAAGCAATTGGATCCAGGTAATGAAGGGTATAGCCACGGGCCGGATGTCCATAGGATATGCTGTTTACGGCCGATAATATCTGTTCTTTGGAATTTTCATTGTTGGCACTGAACTGTCCTTTCCAGTCAACTTCCAATGCATAAGGAAGTCCCATTATTACATTGCATGCGTCGATGCAATCCTGCCACTTTGCACCTCCTGCAGGATTCCATACCTCTGCGTTCAGGTACATTTTGGCAAGCATAAAATATACTACACCCTTGGTAAACTTACCATAGCTTGCCGCACTTACATCTGACCTTATTTTATCCTTTATATCGTTTAGTTCAGACATAACCCATGTATAAACCTCAGCACGTGTTTTGGTATCGGGTTTGCTCAAATCCTGGAAATCAGTTACAAGAGGTACATTCCCATACATGTCAATCAGATCTATGTATCTCATTGCCCTTGCAGCTCTGACCTGGCACAGATATGGATCTTTATCAGTGATTGCCTCACTGGTATTGATCAGATAAATAATCTGGTTGAAGTTCGATATGCGGGAATAAGCGGTATTATAGATATTGGTTGCACCTGTTGTTTGTGGCCTCCACTTTCCCATTGTCATCTCTTTGTATGTACCTCCGTCCCACCAGTCTCCGCCTCTTCTGGTTGGAGTTACTGACATATCGGTGCAATTTTCTTTTGGAGCAGGGCTGCCTACGCAGTTGAAATCCCTCAGACGTAAGTAAATAGGAGCAATAATTGAATTTATCTCTGCCGGGGTTGTACCATAGGAATTCATTGGTAATTGAGAATATACCGTTTCATCCAGTTTTGTACATCCAACAGCGAATAATCCCAAGAGCATAATTAATGCTAAGTATATTGCTAACTTTTTCATAATTAATCAATTTTAGAGTTAAAAAGTTACATTTATGCCCAATATATAGGTCTTGGATTTCGGGTAATATTCCCTTCCCTCTATACCCGGATCAAGTCCGGTCATCGGCACTTCAGGATCAACTCCCTTATATTTCGTAAGGGTGATCAGATTATGGCTCGTCGCATAAAATCTTATCCTGCTGATTCCCAGCAGATCCTTTGGTAATAATGAATAAGCAAGAGTTATATTATCGAGTCTTGCGAAGGATCCTTTTTCGATGTAGTAGCTGTTGTAAAATGGACTCTGCTTTAATCCCATGTCTAAAGCCACATGTAAACAATTTGCGCCGGGCAACCACTGTAAGTTAGCATATGACATTTTTGAAAAGTTCAGAACATCATTACCATATACTCCGCGGATAAAGAATGACAACTCCAGCTCTTTATACGTAATGGTGTTACTGATACCATATGTCAGCTTGGGCTGTGCTTTTCCGATATATGTATAGTCAGCAACCGTGAAGCCGGCCTTCCCATCCACCATATCATCAATGATATACTTTCCGGCATCATCGATCCCAAGGCATCTGGGTCCGAAGAACTGACCTACCTGGTACCCTTCCTGGATTATATGAGTCGTATTAGACGAACCTCCTCTTACCCATGCGCTTCCGGTTTTGATAACTGAAGTGGTAAACTCCGCATTCGACAGCTTAAGTATTTTGTTGTTGTTATGGGCAGCGTTTACCGAGATAGTCCATCTTAAGTTAGACTTCCTGATGACATCTCCAGTCAGCGTAAGCTCAAGACCATTGTTTTTCATGGATCCGACATTTGCCACCATTGTTGAATATATATAAGGCGGCACAGGTACCGAATAACTATACAGGAGGTCCCTTGTAACTCTATCATAATATTCAATTGTTCCGCTAAGTCTGGATTTGAATAAACTGAAATCAACTCCAACATTGAACTGTGATGTTGACTCCCATTTCAGATTCGGGTTTGGATTCTGGCTAACTGCATAGGCTGTATGCCATGCTCCGTTATCATAGTAAAGCCCCGATGAACCATACAGTGAAAGTGACTGGTAAGGCGACAGACCACTCTGATTACCTGATACCCCATAACCTACGCGTAATTTCAGCTCATCAACAGTACCTTTCATAAACTGCATAAAAGGTTCATCTATTATCCTCCAGGCAGCTGATACTGACGGGAAAGTACCCCATTTGTTATTAGGACCAAATTTAGATGAGCCATCGCGCCGTATAGTTGCTGAGACAATGTAACGATCGGCAAGTGAATAATTCAATCTTCCGAAAAATGAGATCAGTTTTTCCATTGATGCACTTGAGGATACATCACCGGTCAGGAGCTGTTCGCCGGCGCCCAGATTGTTATAACCAAAGAGATTGGTTACAAAATACCTGTTTTGGGCAAAGGCATATTGGTAATGATAATCTTCATAGGAATAACCTGCCAATAAGTTCACATCGTGACTGCCAAACTTCCTGCCGTAGGTCAGCGTTGTTTCAAGCAGGTTCTTGTCACTTGTTGAATTCGAGCGGGATGCAGTCCCATTGGATGCTCTCCCGGCACGAGTCCTCGAATCAAGGTAAGTGGCGGCATCCCATGAATTGCGATCTTTGTAAAAATTTATTCCTGCAATTAAACCCTTAAGAATTGTCAGATTGGCTTTTCCATTAATAAATATCAGCCCTGATTTCTGCGGAAACTTGTTGTATTCTTGATTCCTGACCGGATTTCCCTGGTCGTATTCATCAGAATCCCACCATGTTCCGTCAGCATATTTAATCGGAATTGTAGGCACTACATTATAAGCCAGAACAAAATTATACGTATAAGTAGACTGATAGTCCCTCTGGTTCAGGCCACCGGTCAGATTCAGATCCAAACGGTCTTTCAAAGCTTTTTGATTGATTGAAAACCTTGTATTAAGCCGTTGTTGGTAGTTGTCCCTGATTACCCCCTGCTGGTCTAGGTAGGAAACAGAAACCCTGTAACTATTATTTGTTCCTGCTCCTGAAACCGATAAATCATGGTTTTGGGTGATTCCCGGTCTTGAGATTTCACCGAACCAGTCTGTGTTTGCACCTTTGTCAAAAACACTGATATCAACATTGTTATCTTTAGCCCACTGCCTGTACTCTGCAGCTGTAAGGACATCAGGCTTGTTGCTTAGGATGTCAACAGCACCATAAACATTATAATCTACTGTGGTTCTGTTTTGTGTTCCCCTTTTAGTGGTGATCAGAATCACACCGCTTGCTGATCGTGAACCATAAATAGCTGCAGCTGAAGCATCCTTCAGTACACTGATTGATTCTATATCCTGGGGAGCAACTGAACTCAGTCCCAGTCCCGGGACACCATCTATTACAACAAATGGTTCGCTGCTTCCTGTTAATGAAGAGGTTCCTCTCAACCTCATGGATTGATCAGCGGTAACATCACCTGTTGAAGTGGTTATGGTTAGTCCGGCAACTTTACCCTGGATAAAATCAGCGGCAGTCCTTGTAATACCTGAATTAAATTCTTTAGTGGTTACTCTGGCAACCGATCCGGATACAGCCCTTTTCTGCTGCGTTCCATAGCCAACCACTACAATTTCATCCAGTCCGACGGCACTCTCGGCTAGCGTAACATTAATAGCAGTTTGCGAACCAACAGTGATCTCCTGAGATGTGTATCCAACAAATGAAAACACCAGGATTGAGTTACCGGAAGCAACATTAAGAGTATATTTTCCATCAACGTCTGAAATTACTCCGTTAGTTGTTCCTTTTTCGATAATATTCACTCCCGGCAGGGCCTGACCTTTTTCGTCGGTAATTCGGCCGCTTACAACTCTTTGCTGGTCATCCGTGGTGGGCTGAAATGATGCAGCAAAGGTTTTAAAAGATCCTGACAAGAGTAAAAAAGTTGTCAGTCCCATTACTATCCCAGTCTTTTTAATATTCAATAGTAATGAGACAAAGTGTTGTATTTGCTTTGTCATTTAGTTAGGTTTTAGGTTATTAAAAATACTTTGAGGCTATCACTTTAAATAGCAAAAACGTAATTCTGACGCAATTACTCAACGTCTTAAGGAAGCTTGTTTTTTGGATTTTTCATAGGCAGGTAGGGTAATTATACATTTCGAATTCCACTATCAATATATAATAAAAATTAGTTAGAAAGAGAAGAAATTAACTTAAAAAATGTTAAAGAATATCCCAGCTCCAATTCTGAAAGTCCTACTTTTGAAAACAATTATACCTTTATTGTCGACCATCCTTTTTAAAAAATTGCGGAGTAGTAATAAATTATCTGACCGGTTAAGCTCAATGATCAAAAGATCAGTTATCTTTTTAACCATCCTCTTGCTGTTTTTTTCCTGTAAATCTGAGATACAAGAGGGAACCGGGCTCCTTTCGCTTCTGTCGCCAGATAGCACTAAAGTTGATTTTGTGAATCGGCTTACAGAAACCGAGAAATTCAATCAGATACAGTATCTGTATTTCAACAATGGTGCAGGAGTTGCAGCCGGAGACATAAATAATGACGGCCTGACAGATCTCTATTTCACATCAAATCAAAATCCCAACAAACTATACTTGAACAAAGGGAATCTCAAATTTGAGGATATTACCGACAAGGCCGGAGTGGCAGGAACTGGCGACTGGAAGACTGGTGTAACTATGGCAGATGTGAATGGGGATGGCTTCCTTGATATATACGTTTGCCAGGTCGGGAATTATAAGGTCATCCACGGGAAGAACCAGTTATTCATAAACCAGGGTGATCTTACATTTAAAGAAGAAGCGCATGATTATGGACTTGATTTTCAGGGTTTTTCCACCCAGGCGGCTTTCTTCGATTACGATATGGATGGTGATCTGGATATGTATCTTCTGAACCATTCGGTACATACTTCCCGGAGTTATGGTCCTGTTTCCCTGCGCTTTGAGCATGATTCCCTTGCAGGCGACAGGCTGTACAGAAATGATGAGGTCAAAGGGGAAAGGATTTTTACAAATGTTACCGGACTTGCAGGTATCTATGATAGTCAGATCGGTTATGGTCTGGGAGTCAATATCAGCGATCTCAACAACGATGGTTGGCCGGATATATATATATCAAATGATTTTCATGAAGATGATTATTTATACATTAATAATGGTAACGGCACATTTACCGATCGGTTTAAAGACTTTATACGACACACATCTCGATCCTCAATGGGTAATGATGTAGGTGATTTCAACAATGATGGTTTACTTGATGTGATTGTACTGGATATGCTTCCGGAGGACGAAAAGATACGCAAACAGTCAGGGGGAGAAGACTCTTATGAGCTTTACCTGTTAAAGCTCGGGTACGGCTATGGATATCAGTTTGTGCGTAATACCCTACAGCTAAACCTGGGTGGAGGAATGTTCAGTGAAATAGGACGTTTGTCGGGTGTTTATTCTACAGACTGGAGCTGGTCTCCATTATTCTGTGATGTGGACAATGACGGATTTAAGGATCTTTTTATAACCAGTAGTATTTACCGAAGGTCAAATGACCTGGATTACGTCAAATTCCTTACGGCCAACAACTTTTTTGAATCGGAGAATAATAAAAATACTCCCGATAAGGTGTTGTACGACAGAATGCCCCTTTATCCGAACTTCAACTATGTATACAAAAACAATGGTGATCTTACTTTTACCAACATGGCAAAAGAATGGGGCATTAATACACGCTCCTATTCAAACGGCTCTGCATATGCCGATCTGGATAATGATGGTGATCTTGATCTTATTACAAACAATATTAACGGACCCGCTTCTATTTACAGGAATAATGATTCAAATCAGAAAGTGAATCATTTTCTATCAGTGACATTAAAAGGAAAAGGCCTGAACACCAAAGCTATCGGAGCCCGTGTCACATTATACTATCACGGGCAGAAGCAGGTTGCTGAATTTTATCCAACCAGAGGTTTCATGTCAGCAAGTTCCGGTGACCTTCATTTTGGGCTTGGATCAGTCACATTGATCGATTCCGTTGTTATCCGATGGCCGGATCTATCAGAGCAGGTAATTAAAGATGTCCCCACTGACAAATTTATAATATTGGATATCAAAAACGCCGGAAAATCAGGCGGAAGAATATTGGAGGACGCCGGAACAATGAAACTTTTCTCCCCGGCCCGCATACCAGGACTTGAGTACAAGCACGTTGAAGATCAATATATTGACCTTAAACATGAACTTCTTGTTCCGCATACACTTTTCGCAGAGGGACCGGCCCTGGCTGTTGCAGACCTGAACGGTGACGGGCTGGAAGATATTTTTATCGGGAGCGCCAGAGAACAGCTATCAGTGATATTCATGCAGCAAAACGACGGATCTTTTCAAAAAGTTGAATTACCTGTCTTTATTAAGGACCTCTATTCCGAGAATGTTGATGCGGCTGCATTTGATGCAGATGGAGACAAGGATAACGATCTCTATATTGTACACGGAGGTTCTGAAGTATCTCTTGGGGACCCCTTGCTGACCGACAGGTTACTCATAAATGACGGGAAAGGTGGATTCAAAGAGAGTCCGGACGGATCCCTGCCATTTACGGCAAACAATGGTTCCTGTGTGAAACCATGTGACTTTGACAATGACGGTGACGTGGATCTTTTTGTTGGTTCGAGATCAATACCCGGGGCCTATGGGATATCTGCAAACCAGATGCTCCTTGAAAACGACGGACATGGCAAATTCATTGATGCCACCGATAAAAGGATGAAGGGACTGAAAATGGCTGGAATGGTGACTGATGCTTGCTGGATTGATTACGACAGGGACGGGGATCAGGATCTGATCCTGGTAGGTGAATGGATGAAAGTCAGGGTATTCCAGAATGATAAAGGATTTTTTAAAGATGCAACCAGTCGTGTCGGTCTGGATGAAACATCCGGATGGTGGAATTGTATAAAAGCCTCCGATATCGACGGGGATGGCGATATGGATTTAATTGCCGGTAATCTCGGACAGAATTCAATCCTGAAAGCCTCAGTAAAGGAACCTGTAGAAATGTACCTTGATGATTTTGATAAAAACGGATCACTTGATCAGATTATCTGCTCCTACCAGGACGGGATCAGTTATCCGGTAGCTTCACTTGATGAGCTGGCCAGTCAGATGCCCGGCATACTGAAGAAGTTTCCCAATTATTCCGATTTCGGAGGTAAGTCGGTAAAGGAAATCTTCGGCTGGAAAGCATTGAACCATTCTATCAGGAAGAGTGCAGTTCTTTTTGAAAGCTGCCTTTTTCTTAATAACGGAGACGGAACTTTTAAAACAATTAAACTTCCCGTGACAGCCCAGTTCTCTCCTGTACGTGATATTCTTGCACGTGATATAAATAATGATGGGAAAATTGATATATTGCTGGTTGGGAATGACTATACTGCAAAACCATCGTATGGCCGCTATGATGCCAGTTACGGATGGTGCCTGTTGAATAATTCAGGCTTTAGCTATAAAACCCTAATGCCATCCGAAAGTGGTTTCAAAGTTGCAGGGGATGCAAGAAAAATTGTTCCTATTAAGGTTTCGGGAAAACAATATCTTTTAGTCGCCGTAAATGATGGGGATCTTCAAATATTCGAATGTTTGAAATAAAGACACCTTCATTCAACTGCCGTTAACACTTAAAACCTGCACAGGACCATTGCTTTTCTCAACTACAATTATTTTCCCTTTTTGAGTCCACAATTGCATTATATCACAGACTTTACATTTTTGCCGGAATCCTGATTCGTTTGCCGGCACACTCTTAAATCCACTATTCCCGTCTCCAGCCAGGAATAATCCGTAACTGCCAGCATAACGTCCGGTTTATGGCTTTGTATTGTAAAGGTTGCCGCCAAGACTTGTTTTAGAGACAGCACAACATATTTCACACCACTTAGAGTCACAGTGGTTTACAATGGAGTATTGGTTCAAAATAATGTTAACATTCAAGGCCCGACTGCTTATCATGGTATTCCGGAATACATTATCAAGGAACATGGACCAAAAGGCATACTATTGCTTCCACACGGAAATTTTGTCTCTTTCAGAAATATTTGGATACGAGAATTATAATCAGCAAGCTAATTAATTGATTACTACAATATGATTGGCTAATTTTAAGATGAAAATATAATGAAATCAAAGGATAAAATTAAGAAGAAAGACTCCAGAAGATCTTCAAGACGCCAATATGTGGAAACCATTGGAGCAGCTGCTGCTGCATTTACCATTGTTCCTCGGTATGTAATGCCTGGGAATGGTGTTATGCAACCAAGTGATACAATGAATATAGCCGGTATTGGTGTTGGAGGAAGAGAGAATCGAACCCCTGACCTCCCCGTCGTGGCACTCAGCCACCTGAGCTGTTTAAAAAAATGAGGCCCTCCTTTGTTTAAGCTTCGGAGGGCGAGGTTGGAGCTGACGGGACAAAAGTCGAACTTTTTTGAAAAGGATTTATTTAATCTGTTAAAATTAAAACAGATCATTTCACTTGAGATGGTTTTTAGGCATGCATCAGCATTCAAGCGCTTTATTGGGTTTGAAAACGATTAGTTCTAGTTTTTGACAAATGAAGTACCTGACTCATAATCAGGGGATCGCTGGTTCGATCCCAGCTAGGCCCCTCAAAAAAGAGCGAGTGTGAGAGCAGGAGCGATTACCTTGCTCTTTTTTCTCGCTCTCGTTCTCACACTGTCA
>JAUZNW010000102.1 GCA_030706785.1 Bacteroidota bacterium
AGAAAAGTATTTCAATGCCTTTTTCAGTAAAGGAATTTTTGTGGGGCAGATGCGGACAAGGCTAGGTATACAGGGATACGAATCCTCGGGCCCCAGGGAGGCCGCTTCGGAACTGCTTAAAATTATCGGATCGGGGCAGAATCCTTAGATTGGTAAAATTCAATTCAAAAGGAGGGGAAATAAATAGAACTCCAATTACATAATTATTTACGTAGTGAATTACGTAATTAATTACTTAAATCCGGCAATCAATATTTTTGCAGTATTGTCTCCCTCATCATTGCATAGACAACATCAAAGATATCTTCTGTACTGGGTTTGGAAAAGTAATCCCCGTCGGTTGTGTATGCAGGTCTGTGCTCCTTTGCTGTAAGGGTTTTCGGCGGGCTGTCGAGGAAATTCCAGCCTCCGTGTTTTTCAAGCACCTGCTGCATCATGTAGGCAGTTGTGCCTCCTGGCACATCCTCATCCAGGAAGAGTACCCTGTTTGTCTTTTTAATTGAATTCACAATTGTCCTGTTCCTGTCGAACGGGACAAGGGTCTGAACATCGATCAGTTCCGCAGAAATATCGTGCATTTCCAGCTGCCGGACAGCTTCAGCCGCTATCCTGACCATAGATCCATAAGTAACTATGGTCAGATCTGTTCCTTCGGCCATGATCTCGGGAATGCCAAGTGGAATTTTGAATTCTCCGAGATTGTCGGGCATTTTTTCCTTGAGTCTGTAGCCATTTAATGGCTCTATTACAATGGCCGGATCGCTTCCCTCAAGAAGGGTATTGTAAAACCCCGCAGCCCTGGTCATGTCCCTTGGTGAGCAAACATATACGCCTCTGACTGAGTTAATAAGCATGCTCATGGGTGAACCTGAATGCCAGATACCTTCCAGTCTGTGGCCGCGTGTGCTTATGATCAGTGGAGCGATCATCCTTCCGGCAGTCCGGTAATGAGTTGTGGCAAGATCATCGCTCAGCGTCTGGAGAGCATACATGAGATAGTCGAGGTATTGTATCTCGGCTATAGGTTTCATTCCTCTTAGCGCCAAACCAATACCCTGACCAAGTATTGTTGTTTCCCTTATACCGGTGTCAGTGATCCGTAGCTCACCGTATTTTTTCTGTAATCCTTCAAGCGTCTGGTTGACTCCCCCGATCTTTCCCGTATCTTCTCCAAATGTAACCAGCAGAGGGTATTTTGAGAAGAGTATGTCGTAGTTATCCCTGATTATCTGACGGCCAGGCACTTCGGGCGAACTCTCTGAATACCTGGGCGCTACTGGCTTTACATTCAGAACTGATGTGGGTGTTTCATTGTAGAGGTGGGAATTGTAACTCTTGCTGGCGATCCGGTAATTCCTCTTAAGCCACCCCTGGAGCTGCTCCTTCAGGTCATTGACCTGCAGGCAGTCCTTGCACAGATTTCTGAGGATCTTTCTTGCTGCCATGAAATTATCCTTTCGGATCGGTGCAATTATCTTCATCAGGTCATCAGCAATATCATCCACTGCTGCTTCCTTCTCGTGCTCTGTGCAGCGGCAATTGCGTTCCTTAATGATCCTGACAAGTGCATCCCTTTCGATCCTGATCGGCTCCTGGAACATCTCCCATCCTTTTTTCCTTGATACCCTTGCCTCTGCTTCAGCTTCAGCTGCAACAGTATCGAGCTCCTGTGCGGATGCAATGCCGGATTCAATCATCCACTCACGCATCTTCCTGACAGGATCAAAATCGGTTTCCCACCGGAGCCTAGCTTCGCTTTTGTACCGTTCATGTGATCCTGAGGTTGAATGCCCGAGCGGCTGCGTCACCTCGTCTATATGGAAAACGACCGGCTTATGATCGCGACGGCATATCTCAATGCCTTCTTCATACATCCTAATAAGTCCCGGATAATCCCAGCCTTTCCCTTTGTATATCAGGATTCCAGGTTTTCCCGGCTCATCCTTAAATCCTGAAAGGACTTCGGAAATACTGCCTTTGGTTGTCTGATATTCCACCGGTACCGAGATCCCGTAACCGTCATCATAAACCGAAACTGCCATCGGCACCTGAAGGACACCGGCTGCATTGATAGTCTCCCAGAAATGACCTTCCGAAGTAGAGGCGTCTCCAATCGAGCCGAAAGCCACTTCATTCCCGTTTATTGAAAGGTTCGTAAAACCATGCAGGTCCTTATTCTGTCTGAAAAGCTTTGAAGCATAGGCCAGACCAAGCAAACGGGGCATCTGACCTGCTGTCGGGGAAATATCGGATGATGAATTCTTCTGTCTGGTAAGATCACGCCATGAGCCATCGGGGTTAATATTCGGTACAGAAAAATGGTTATTGAATACCCTTCCCCCGCTGCCATGGTCAATACCTTTATCGGTATTGCCGTAAAGCTGGTGGAAAAACTCCTCTGCATTATAAAGTCCCATTGCCATCATCCAGGTCTGATCCCGATAATAGCCTGAACGCCAGTCGCCATCCCTGAACTGTTTGGCCATTGCGATCTGGATGATCTCCTTGCCATCGCCGAAGATCCCGAACTTTGCCTTGCCTGAAAGAACCTCACGTCTCCCGATTATGCTCAGGTTCCTGCTAAGGTTGGCGAGTCGGAAATCGGCAATGATTGCTTCTTTACTCAATGTAATTTCTTCAGTTATTTTAATATGGTCCATTTGATCGTGTGGTTTAACTTCTGTCAAACGATAAACAAACAAACCGGAAGGTTGTTTAACTTTAACCAGCAAACTCCTTTATTCCGGGGATTGTTTAGACTCATCCCCCTTCACCTTCACCTCACCTTCGCGTAGCCACTTCCGCGAAGCAAAGCCGGAGTGAGAAGGGGGGGGGGTAGTAATTAATATAAAATCCTAATTGATCGTAATCCGGAAGAGGATTTGGACCCCTCTCACACCGGGAGAGGGATTGGGGTGAGATTTTTTAATCCTGCTGGTCAGGTGATGAGATTAAGTTTTTAAGATCTTCTGACATCCAGGTCCTGAAATTGCCCTTATCATCAGAGTAGATCAGAAATGCATCATATTCGGGATGTAGCCTGAGAAAGTCAATAGTTTTGTCCTTGCCCATTACCATGCAGGCCGTTGCAATTCCATCAGCGGTTGCACATTTATCGGCCAGGACTGTTGCGCTGAGAAGCTGATTTTTCGCCGGATAGCCCGTGTGCGGATCAATTGTGTGAGAATATTTGATTCCGTTCTCAATATAGAACTTCCTGTAGTTCCCTGATGTCGCCAGGGAGCGGTTTTTCAGGTTTATTATAGCCTGAAGATCGTTACCGGGAAGCATATTATTGTCTTCAGGCCTGTCGATACCAATCCGCCATCGTAAGCCTCCTTTGACACCCTTTACCCGTACCTCGCCGCCTATTTCAATAAGGTAACTTCTAATACCCAGGCTATTGAAAAATCCGGCGATGACATCAACCGAATAACCCTGAGCTATTGCATTGAAATCGAGGTTCATCCGGGGGTCAGCTTTTACAACTTTCCCTGAAACAATACTTACCTTATCCATTCCGACAAGCCTGAGGAGGCTGTCGCGCTTTGATTCCGTAAAACTCTTATGTTCATCAGGGCCGAATCCCCAGGCTTTAACAAGGGGGCCTACCGTAATATCAAATGCTCCGTCAGTCAGTTTGGTTATTTCTGCCGACTTCCTGAAAGCTTCAGTGAAAAAACTATCAAGAACTACATCTTCATTACGGTTGACTTTGCAGAGTATAGATGAATCAACATAAAGCGATAATGACATGTCGAACCTGTGGAGAATTTTTTCAGTTTCTGTTTTCAGGTCCTGTGCAATTAACTTCCCGTTATTTTCAAAGATAATGCTATAGGTACTTCCCTGGGCATATCCGCCAAAGCTGTCATAGGTGGTTTTGGTGTTATTGCACGAAACCATAAATGACAGGATGAATAGAACCAACAGGAATGATCTTTTCTCCATTTTTCTGATTTTATTGCAAAATTGTTGATAAAAACTCAAACTCCAAAAATATTTACCGGGTCACTGGATTCAATAAAAGAAAAGGGGCGGCCGGTAGCTCAGTACGCCCCCAAGTATGAGCAAAAAAAACAGAAACAGAACACAATTTACCCTACCTGGTGATAAACCGAATGAATTTCTCGCCTAGAAACATACCACATGTAACTAACTGTATCCCCTTCTGTAGCTTTGATCCAGTTTAGCCTATTCAAAGCTCGATTTCTATCAGACAAAAAACCCCCAGAATTAATTTCCGAGGGCTTTTTTGAAGACTGAAACTGCATTAGATTCAAATCAAGAAAGTTCCTTAAAAAAGAATACCATTCCTTCAGTATTAACCTGCAGAACAATTTTCTTTGTTCCCTTTGTCAACTCTACAAAGTAATTGTCTGCGTCTTCAAATTGTACTCCATAAAGCATCATGTCAGTATCGTTTACCTCATTGTCGTCAAAGAAAACAACGGCTGGAACAATTGTATAGTCTTTGTACTTGGACTGGATTTCCTTCTGGGCATTAGCTGGTATATCAGCAAATGTCACATGTGTTGTTGTCCCGACTAGTTTTCCTTCATAATCAAAATAGGCTTTCATTTCCTTCCCATTTTTCATAAATAATGCCTCATCGAAATTTGCGGATCTTTCCCACTTTACGTTCGGGAGATTACCGAATGCAGTAATAAAACTGTTCTTGGCCATAACATTTATTTCTTTACCTTCAAGTTTTTTGAGAGGCGTCAATTTCTTTTTGGTGGCCTGGCCCATAACCATAGACATAGCCAGTAGGAATGTCATTGATAAAACTGCTACCTTTTTCATACATAAGAATTTTTAAGTTATATATAAACTAAATCATCTTCACCTTCATTATGATATTTCTGCAGGTAAAGACAATCTAAAGACAATAAACAAGATGAAATGTTTAAACCGGGGTAATTTTTTTTAAACAAATTTGTTTCCTTAAATAAAGCCCTGACGGCAGATACGATAGGATTTAAACTCATGATCAAGATCCCGACCTTTGGTAATATTAAATTGGGATTATTCTATGATACTGTAGATTTTGGAGTGGCCAGAGTTGAGCAAATTTGCTTTATTTTTACAGTTGGATATGAAAGGCAATCTGAAATATTGGTCTCTCTCCCTCTTATCCCTTGCTCCCGGGATTTGCTGGGAAAGATATGAAGCTTCACGTTCTGGCGGAAGGTTGTTTAGGGGTATCAGGATTCTGCTGGCAACTTTTCTCATAATCTTCAGAATCCATCCGGTTCTGGCTTTTGAACAGGATTCTATTCTTCTTTCAAATCACGTTTACAATGACAAGATCAAAACAGTTCAGCTCTACAAGGAAGAATGGAACCTTTCCTATCCAGCCATAAAGCTGAAAAGCGATGAAAAGCTGGTCCTTCATTTTGATCTCATTGACAATCAAATTGAAACATACTATTACACATTTATACATTGCGATAAAGACTGGAGGAAGTCAGATATATTTCCAAACGACTACATGGAAGGGTTTTCTGAAAATCCTATTGAAGATTACAGGCAATCATTCAATACAACAGTAAATTACACTCACTATAAACTTACTTTTCCAAATGACAGGGTTAACCTTTTGCTTTCAGGCAACTATGTTATAATGGTCTACCCGCTGGGTGAACCTGAGAAACCTGTTCTTACACGAAGATTCGTGATTACGGAAGACATTGCAGGGATCAATATCCTGGTTCACAGGCCAAGAATGACGGCAGATATTGATGCCAATCAACAGGTCGACTTTAAAGTGAATTATTCCGGGCTGAATATAAATGATCCGTACAATGATATTTTCGCATTCATTCTTCAGAACGGGCGCTGGAATAATGCCAAAAGGAATCTGAAGCCGGAGTTTTACAGTAATTCTGAACTTAATTATAGCTCTTTGTCGGAAAAGAACATTTTCAGAGGTGGTAATGAGTTCAGATATTTCGATATCAGGAGCATACGTTACCAGTCGGAATTCGTAAGAAAGATCGATTACCTCCTTGGGAACTACCATATCTACCTGGTCCCATCGGAGAACAGGGAGTTTAAGCCTTATTTCTACTGGCAGGACTTCAACGGCAAATACTATGTTGCAGTACAGGAAGGCAGGAATCCGGATACGGATGCGGATTATGTCTATGTTTATTTCACCCTGCCCTCAAAATACCCTATCCCTGATGGCAAACTGTATGTTTCCGGAGCCCTCAGCGACTGGTCCTATGACGCAAACAGCTTGTTGTCTTACAATCCCGATCATGCTGCATATGAATGTGTTATCCTGTTAAAGCAAGGATGGTACAATTACGAATACTTTTTCATGCAGGATACAGATAACACCGGTGTGGCCGGAAAATTTGAAGGAAGTCATTTTGAGACCGAGAATGATTATACAGTTCTTGTATACTACAGGAATCCGAGGGGAAGATATGACAGGCTGATCGGCATGCAGACGGTCAATACGCTCAACAAGCTGACCGATTAATGTTTACCGTGGGTATCGACACCATACTGCATTAAAACCGTATGCCTGAGAGTTTTAAGGATTTCCGCCATATATTCATCAACAGCCCTCAATGAACCGGGGAGGGTATATATAAGAGTTCTCCCGGCAAGACCTGCTATTCCCCTGCTTAACAATGCCCCTGGATTTTCAGCACCATATTTTATCCTGATGAAGTCCATTATACCCGGGATTTCCCTGTCCAGCAGCATAGATACAGTTTCGACAGTGATATCCCGTGGACCGATACCTGTTCCTCCGGTCGTAAAGATGAAATTGTACCGGTTCCTCCCATCCATAATAAGGTTGCTCAGTTTTTCCTCAGAATCAGGAATTACCACACTATCAATATCATAATCCCAGCCTTCAGAAGAAAGAAATCCTGCCAGTAATTCCCTGATCCTGGGTCCGCTGAGATCATCATATTCCCGATTTGCCGCCCTGTCGCTGAGAGTAATGATAAGAACCCTGTATTTGTCTGGAAGAGTCATTTTCAAAAATACCGGACTTCAACAATTTCACCTTTTTCAATAACTTTTTTCCCCACTTCCAAAAAAATTATGCCATCAGCAGCTGGAAGTGCAGAAATATGAGCGGATCCGTGATATTCAACTACAACAACCTGCTTCTCTCCAGTTATTTTCGCAGGAATTATCATCATCCTGTCAGCTGATTTTCTCGTGTACTTTTCGCCCGCAGGCAGGCTACAGGTGACCGGATGCCATTCTCCTCCCATCATTTTGGATATCAAAGGTCTGAGCAGCAACCCGAACTGGATGAATGATGAGACAGGATTTCCCGGCAATCCGAAAACAATAGCCTCCGGATGAACTCCGAATGTGGTTGGTTTTCCCGGTTGTACCGCAACACGTGTAAAAAGTATTTTTACACCTGCCCTTTCAAGGACAGAAGGGACAAAGTCGAAATCTCCCATGGAAACACCACCGGTAAGAATCACAATATCATTTTCTGCAATTGCCTTCTCCACAACTGACAGTGTTTCATCTTCATCGTCTCTTGCTATACCATAATATTTACCATCGGCTCCTGCCTCAAGGATTTGAGCCAGCAGCTGGCTTGCATTGCTGTTCCTGATCTGTGGAATTCCCGGTTGTTCTGATGGCTCCACCAGCTCACTGCCCGAGCTTATCACTGCAATCGACGGCCTGATGCCTGCTCTGACATCGACATAACCGACAGATGCAAAAACAGCTATATCTTGCGGCCTGATCTGTCTCCCGGCTTTGATCACGATATCTCCCTTTCGGATATCCTCGCCCCTGAAAGCTATATTATCCTTGGTTAAAGTTCCTGTAAACCTTAGTTTCCCGGTTGAAAGCAGCTGTGTGTCTTCAACCATAACTACACAATCAGCGCCATCCGGAACAGCCGCACCTGTCATGATGCGGGAACAAAGGCTGGCCTCAACTGTTTTTTCCGGCCATTTGCCTGCAGGAATTGTTTCTATAATCTCAAGATCATGGTCCAGATCCTTTCTCCTGCATGCAAAGCCGTCGACAGTAGATTTATTGAAAGGAGGCATATCCATATCGCTTCTGACATCTTCCGCCAGAATGCGGTTCAGGGAACTTCCAAGCGGAACCACTTCAGTCCCTGTTTTGAAGGCCGAACTCATTACAATCTCATATGCCTTTTGGAAGGGGATCATTGATGAAGAATTGAGTTATTTTCGCCTTTTTTCTGCAATTTTAAGAAGTGCGTTAACGGTATTCCAGTTCCTTCCTGTTCCGGCAATCTTCATTTTATTCTCGAAGAATCCTGTATAAATTTTGCTTTTCCCGAATCCATTTGGGCAATAGATATATACTTCAGTCCCGATTATTTTAAATTTATCAGGAGGATAACTTATATCCTTAACTTTATCAATCTGAGCTTGTGACGGTCTGTCATGCAGAAAGATAACGGCCAGCCTTTCCTGGTTAAAGTTATCCTCTTCGGCGAAAGGATTTCCTGAAATTATTTTCTCAAGATCTTCAGGACTCCTGATCATTGCGGGAACATTCAATCCAAATTTATCAAGGATTGATTTTTCTATCTTTTCCGCCAATTCTGTTTGAGTAAGGTTTAACGGATCGCTGAAAACAACATTTCCGCTTTGAATAAAAGTCTCGGTATCAGTGAAGCCAAGATACCTGAACATCTCTGCCAGGCTGGTCATTTTGATCATATTATGCCCAGCCATATTGACACCGCGAAGCAGGGAGATATAAATTTGCACCTTGATACTTACTGATAGTTTTTCACCACTTCAATCACCTCAGGAAAATCAATGCCGATTTTTTTCAGAAAATCAATAGTTGGCACACCATTATTGTTCCAGCCCCTTCTTCTATAAACAGCATCGAGCAGATGTTCAAACTGATCCTCCCTGTACCTCCTGAGAATTTTCACCTTTTCAGTCGTGCTTTTTCCAGTGGGATCTGTACCGATTTTTTCCTTCAGCTGCCTGTCGTACCGTTCTGCCCTTGATTCATACTCCTCTTTTGTTACAGGCCCTGCAGCCCTGTAAGGCTGACGGTCGTGGATCCTTGTCCCATATCCCCGGCGAAGGTTGAAAATCCTTTGAAAATTGTAGACTCTTTCAGAGTCTTCGATAAGACGCTTCTTATCAAATTCCCTTCCCGTAACCGCTTTATAAATAGTCACGTAATTGTCTACATGCTCCGGTACCTTGGCCGGTTCATCGGTCTGTGCGTTATTTTCAGGCTCCACGTCATTCCATGGGAGCTTGCAGAGTCCGACAAGTCCGAACCATGTCCTGAACATCGGGAAATAATGCAATGCTTCGGCTTTATTTTCAAAGGTGGGTATCTGGTTGTTTACCATATCCATGAAAATAAGCCACGCTTCATCGTGCTGTGGGCCCTTGTTTGTCATGGCAAATCCTCCCTGCTGGGCAAGCGACTCCTTCGACATGTACTGTGAATACTCGAGACCTTTGTTCTCCATTCCAATGTCATTAAGAAACGAAGCTTCTCCCCACCCGTTCTTAATAAACATCTCCTTCATCTTACGGACTCCCAGACCAGCAATACTCCCAAAACCTTCACCACGGGCAACCTGGTGGATCAGTTCAAGTGCTGCAGAGGAATTGCCGAAATTAAGTTCAAGTCCGCCGGTCCTCTCCCTGTTTAAGATCCCGTTCTCATAGCATTCCATTATGAAGGCTGTCAGAGTACTCCAGGTTATTGTACAGATACCATAAGTATCACAATAAAAGTTAGTCTCAATTACATATCCGGGATCAAAAATGCCGCAATTTGCCCCAAGTCCTGCAGCATTCTCATATTCAGGTCCGTCGACAAGAACTTTTTGTCCCCTGTAAGGGCCGGTTTTAAGTTCAAAATCGTCTACTCCCTTGCTGCATGCCATATTGCATCCTATCCAGCATCCATCGGGGTTATTCTGCGTGAAATTCCTCTTCCATACTGACGAGTCGATCTTATAAGCTTCAGGGTGACTGCCGAATTTATAGTTATGGACCGGCAGAAGGTCATGATCATTCATTATTTCCATAAGGTGGGCTGTTCCAACCTGTCGCATCTGGCACTGAATGGCATCAAGTTCCCGGATCTCCCTGTTAAACTTCCTTCCCCTCTCCATAATTACCTCAAGATCAACAACATTATTGAGGTTCCCTTTGACTCCCGGGATCTTGCAGACCAGCGCCTTGATCTTCTTGTTACGAAAAACAGTCCCTATTCCTCCTCTCCCGGCCTGTTTCAACCTTATCTTTTTTCTTTTGGAATCGTAAAAGCTGAAGTTCAGCATCCCGATCAGTGAGTGTTCAGCGGCACTGCCTGATGAAACCACGCCAATATTCTTCTTTTCGCCCTCATTGTCGGCAAAGATCTCAGTTAACTGTTCAGCCAGAATATGGCTGTCGGTAGCCTCGTACGGGGCCTCGAATATCTCCACGAAATGATTGATGCCGTCAATAAAAACCACTACATCATTTTTGGCTCTTCCCTGTATCTCAAGTGCATCAAATCCCGAGAATTTCAGGAAAGGACCGAAAAACCCTCCCACGTTGCTATCCATGACAGAATTTGTCTGTGGAGAAATGCTGACTACAAGTGATTTCCCGGTTCCGGAGTACTGCGTGATGCCCCCGATGGGACCTGAGGAAATAATTATCTCATTTTCAGGATCATCCCATTTCGTATCTGGTTTTGTTGCGTCCCAGAGAAGCCTGAGGCCGTAACCCTTGCCGCCGATGAATTTCTCCTTCATAACGGGTGGGACATCCTTTTCCTTTATTTCTGACGTCCCTACATTGATATAAAGGATCTTGTCGGTATAACCCCTGCTTAATGGGATCCAGTTGTAGTCCCACTTATTGAGCCTACTGTGCTGCGCTTTAATCGAAGTGATATCCATGGCTTCTCCTCCGGCAACGAGATTTCAATAACAATATTAATCAAATTTAGCCGATTAAAATGAGCATAATGATGACAATCATCAATATATCTAACCAAATGCGACATCTGCTTAAATCTGTGCAATCAGCGGGAAAATGATTTTTGTTTCCCACAGATACCACTGATTTTCGCAGATACGTACAGAGAACTTTATAAAAATTCTTCCAATGATTTATATTTGTTTATTGATTTAAAGAAAAACAGACCTGATGAGATTTTCCGAGATTGAAGCTCATCTCAAGAAATTCAGAGTGGGAATTGCCGGTGCAGGCGGTCTCGGCTCCAATTGCGCTGCCGCACTTGCAAGAAGCGGCGTCGGAACTTTGGTTATATCTGATTATGATAATGTTGAGCCCCGGAATCTTAACCGGCAGTTTTATTTCAGGGACCAGATAGGTATACCTAAAACAATGGCACTGAAGGAAAATCTTCTACGAATCAGGCCTGAAATATCAATCATAGTGCACGAGAAAAAGCTTGACAGGACCAATATCCCTGAAATTTTCGGCGGGTGCGATGTGATCGTTGAAGCGTTTGACCTGAAAGAGATGAAGGAAATGCTTATTGAAGTCATCCAGGAGAAAATGCCGGATACTCCCCTGATTATAGGATCAGGGCTGGCAGGATGGGGAAACACCGCCGACCTAAGATGCAGAAAGATCGATGAAACTTTGTATGTTTGCGGTGATGAGCGCTCGGAAGTATCTGATGATCTGCCTCCAATGGCTCCCAGGGTGGGGATAGTGGCGTGCATGGAGGCAGATGCTGTAATTGAGATCCTGATGAAAAAGTTTTAATTAACAGGCAAATTCAATGAAGATCATTCTGAATAATACAGAAGCAGAATTTGATGTTGATAAAATGACAGTAAGCGATATGCTGAAATTAAGGAAATTTACGTTCAGGATGAGAATTGTTAAGATTAACGGAGAACTCGTCCCTCATGACAGATATGATTCCACTGCTATCCACGAAGGGGACAATGTTCAGATGATCTATCTAATGAGTGGCGGATGATAAAAAAGTCATAGGTTTATATTGAAATGTTCAGGCCCAAATTTATAGATAAGATCCCGCCGTTCCTCAGGAACAAGTACCTGCTTACAATCATTATCTTCGTTGTCTGGGTTCTTCTCCTTGACTCAAATAACCTGATTTCCAGATATAAAGAAATGAAAAACCTGCAAAAGCTGAAGGCTGAGAAGGAATACTATGTAAAGAAGATTGATGAAGACCGCAGGAAACTCTATGAGTTGAGGACCGACGACAGGAACCTGGAAAAATTCGCACGCGAACAGTACCGTATGAAAAAGCCTGACGAGGATCTTTACATTATCCTGACACCAAGGGAAAACCGCCAGATCTTAAAAAAGACCAATTAATTCTCCTTTTCAAGCTTCCTGTAAAACGTTAATAGTTCAGCAGGATCCTTTGAACTGAATTCCATTTTCATAATCCGTAAAAGGTCATAAGCTGAATCACTTACAGGAATTTTGTCAAATAATGAGCTGTGGACAAAATTCATGTATTTAACTATTCTGAACATATTGAACCATCCGAAAAACCTCTTCCTGAATGATGCCGGCCCGGTCGTGTTTCCTTTTATCTCACGAAGCCGTATAATCCATTCGTCTTTTTGCACAAATTGCTTTATTGCTGAAGGCAGGTCCTCATATAAAAACCCGGTATCATCAGGAGGGCACTGGTATAGTTTATCAACCATACCGAATAGATTTTTCAATACCCTGAATGCCTCAATGTTATAAGATAAAAATGAATTTCCGCTCCCTCCCGTTATCTTTGACATGGCCGGACCCGTTCCGAAAGGAACTCTGAATGATAATCTTGGGGAAGGGCGGATAACGGTTGTGTTAAGATTGAAATAGCCGCCCGACGGCACGAGCTTCTGTATAAAATAAAAATCCTCCCCTGCCATCTTCCTGTTCATCCCCCCGACTTTCATATAGTTCAGTGCTTTCACGGCTATTGCCGATCCCACCGTATGATGTACATAGGGGAATCCGGTCCACACAAGTCCCTGATAGTAGTATCTGAGGTGGAGTTCATACTGAATAATTGATCTGTAGACATCCACCGTATATTCCGATCCTGACACCGGATGTTCAAAGTAAATGGAACAGCCTGAACGGTCATTCCTGTCAAGCAGCTCTTTCTGGACTGCGACAAAGTAATTTTTAGCAACCGTGCAATCCGCGTCCAGACTAAGGATCACCCCGTCAGGCCTTGAAATATAATCGAAGCGGCGCAGAGCTTCATCCATTCCGGTTTTTCTTGCAAGGCCCACACCCCATCCCTCAACCGGACATGAGGTGACATCAACTGTATAAAGACGGAAGAAACACTCCGGATGATCATTCTTCCATTTTTCTATGTTATTAATGGTTAGCTTGTTATTTAACCTGCTCTCCTCGTCTGCACCGGGTGGAGCATTAACGACTATTATTACTTCAGTGCCGCATGAAGACCGAAGGCATCGGGAAAGCGAATCA
>JAUZNW010000103.1 GCA_030706785.1 Bacteroidota bacterium
AAGAACATAAGCAGGAATGCACTGATAAGACTAATCTTGATTTTCATTTGATTTTTGATTTAGGTTTTCAGAAAGACCAAATGTAGATAAAAAAGAAAACCGCCAACCGGATTTGACAGCGGAATTTAACATTAATTAACTGTAAATCCCCTTCAACCTTTCAACCCCTTCAACCTTTCAACCCCTTCAACCCTTTCAACCCCTTCAACTTTTCTCAATAGAGAATTTTCTTTGTCTCCAGAAGCTTCAGAGAAGGTGGATGTCTTATATCTTTACAAGATGATTTACCCTGAGAATTTTGAAACTAAGGTAGGCTTTGACAGGATAAGGAACCTGCTGGCTGAGAATTGCCTCAGCCCTATGGGCCGTGAACTGGCCGAATCGATGATATTTATGACTGATATTGATGCAATCTCATTCAGACTGTCTGCCACATATGAATTTCAGAGGCTTCTTCAGCTTGAGGACTATTTCCCTTCTGAAAACTATTTTGAAATTTCAGGTTCACTCAACAAGATAAGAATTGAAGGTTCGTTTCCTGAAGTCCATGAGGTTTTTGACCTTAAAAGATCCCTGGATACTGTAAGAACCATTCTGAACTTTTTCAGGAAGAAGGAAAATGATCCTTATCCAGGTCTGAAATCAATATGCTCCAATGTGAAGTTCTATCCGTATGTTCTTGATGCTGCAGAGAGGATTATTGATAAAACAGGTAAAATCAAGGATAATGCTTCGCAGAGACTAAAAGAGATCCGGAATGAGGCGGAGAGCAAAAAGATCCTGGTTTCAAAAAGGCTTAACACAATACTGAAACAAGCCCAGGCTGATGGCATAGTCGATCCCGATACATCAGCCACTGTCCGCAACGGCAGAGGTGTTATCCCCGTGAATGCATACGACAAGAGGAAGATAAGCGGATTGATCCATGACCAGTCTGCTTCAGGAAAAACGGTATATATTGAGCCGGCTGAAATTGTTGAGCTGAACAATGACCTGATTGAGCTGGAGTATGAGGAGAGGAGGGAGATTGTAAGGATCCTTACTGCGTTTGCCGACGATATAAGGCCATATATTGATGATCTCCTGCTGGCGAATGACTTCCTCGGGAAAATAGATTTTATAAGGGCAAAAGCTCTGCTCGGGAACCAGTTAGGATCTGTCAAACCTTCTCTTTCCGCCAAACCCGGCATCTTCTGGAACAAGGCGGTTCATCCGATACTCGATCTTACTTTCAGAAAGCTTCCCGGAAGGAAAGTTGTTCCGCTCGACATCAGGCTTGACGACAGGAACAGGATCATAGTGATATCCGGTCCGAATGCAGGAGGGAAATCAGTATGTCTTAAGACTGTCGGCCTTCTTCAGTATATGGTCCAGTGCGGATTAACCATACCTGCAGGGGAAGGATCAGAATCAGGTATATTCAATAATATTTTTATTGACATCGGGGACGAGCAAAGCATTGAAAACGATCTTAGCACCTATAGCTCTCACCTTCTGAGCATGAAGTACTTTTTAAAACATGCTGCGGAGGGCACGCTTTTACTTATAGATGAATTCGGCACAGGAACTGAACCGATGCTCGGGGGCTCGATTGCTGAAGCCATACTTGGCGAACTGAACAGGTTGCGGGTTTTTGGCGTATTAACGACGCATTACACTAACCTTAAACATTTTGCATCGATGAATGAGGGCATAGTAAACGGAGCAATGCTCTTTGACAATCATCTTATGCAACCTTTATTCCTGCTTAGTATAGGTAAACCCGGAAGTTCATTTGCCTTCGAGATTGCAAGGAAGATAGGGCTTCCGGAAGACATACTTAAAGCAGCATCTGAAAAGGCAGGCGTAAAGAATATCAATTATGACCGGCACCTGAAAGATATTGCCCGTGATAAGCGGTACTGGGAGAATAAAAGACAGAACATACGTCAGCATGAAAAACACCTCGAAGAACTCATAAGTGAATATGAAAAGGCACTGGGAGATGCAAAAGACACAAGGAAGGAAATAATATCCAGGGCGAAGGATGAAGCCCAGGCTTTGCTGAATGAAGCCAACAGGGTTATTGAAAATACGATCCGTGAGATCAGGGAAGCACAGGCTGAGAAGGAGAGGACCAGGGCGGTACGACTGGAACTCGAAGAGTTCAGAGAGAACATTACCGAAGAGACCAGGCCAGTTGAGAACATGCCGGAAGATAAAACTCTTAAGCTTGACAGGAAAGCTGAAAAAATAAGGTCCAGGATAAGAAAAAAAGCTGAAACAGCGGAAAAGCCTGAAATACCTGATAAGCCTCTTAAGCCGGGTGATCCTGTAAGAATGAAAGATACGCTGGCTGCAGGAGAAGTTTTAAGGATAGAAGGAAATAAAGTCCAGGTGGAAACCGGGAGCCTGAGGTTATTTGTACCGGTCGATAAAGTTGAACGGATCAGCAGAAGCGAGCTTAAGAAGAGCACAAGGCCTGCTCAGGTTTTTTCGGTACCTGATCCTGTCATACAGGAGCGCAGGATCAATTTCAAGCCTGAGATTGATATCCGTGGTGCAAGAGGAGAGGAGGCTTTAAATATAGTCCGCGACTTTCTCGATGATGCCCTGCTCGTTCAGCACCGGAACCTGAGGATCCTCCATGGTAAAGGCAACGGCATCCTGAGGCAACTTGTGAGGCAGTACCTTTCAACAGTAAATATTGTTAAATCTTACAGGGACGAGGATGTACAGCTTGGAGGATCCGGAATAACTGTAGTGGAAATGGATTTCTAAATAAATTTCCCGCTGATTTTGCAGGTTCCGGCAGATTTAAAACGTTGTAATAATAAATCCATGCAGATCTGCATGATCCGCGGGGAAAAAGAAACCCCTTAAGCGAAATTTAAGGGGTTCTTCTATTATTATGGATTCAGATTTTGTCTACTCAAGTCTAACAGATCCGTATGATGCTGTTACTTTGACTGTGGCTGATGGCGAGCTCTCTTTCCCGACAATACCTGAAGTTTCGCTTGAGGTGTTCTGAACAATGCGCTTCTGGTTCTGGAAGTTGCTCTCATCAAATTTCAGCTCTCCATAGGAGAGTTTCGCATCGAGGTTGTAGCTGGCGTTGCTGTCAATCCCGAGCTTTAATCCGAGATACCTGGTATTAGTTTCAAGTGATTCAAATCCGGCAGGAATGTCTTCCACTGTCAGTGCACCATATCCTCCGTCAAACTTCAGTTTCTTGTTAAGGGTTTCAACCACAATATCCGAGTACCCGGCATCAAGCACCATATTGTTTATCTTCTCTATACGGATGTTGTCATATTTGGATTCCCCGACCAGCGAGCTTGCTTCGCCAAGCTGCATCTTTGAATATTTACTGTCAAGAAGCAGTGCCTGGCTTTTATCAATCTGCAGATCCCCGGAATATCTTACCACAATATCCAGCCAGCCTGCCGCAGTGATCTCACCTTTTCCGTAAGCAAGGCTGAGAGAGTTCAATGGTTTTTCATTTCCCCTTGCCAGGTTCACGGCTGTAATATTCCCATACTTAATATCAAGCTTTACGAGTCCTCTTATTTCTTCAAGCTCCGAATTTCCGTACCTGTTGGCGAGTGTAAAATTGATGCTTTTCGGCATCTTGACATTATAGTTTATGCTGAATCTTCTCGACGGTCCTCCCCATCCTGAGAAGTTGAATTTATCATCAATTATTGTTTTTGCCGAGATAAGGTCTCCATCCTGCGAAAAATCCACATTAATGTAGCTTAAAAGCTTTTCAGCCCTTTCTTTGTTTGGAACATCAACAGTGACTTTTACGTCTATGATAACCTGGTTCGCATCTGATGTCTCCACTGAAACATCGCCGTACTTGTTGCTTATATCAAGTGTAGTGTTTGGACCGGCCGTATACTCCTTGTGGAAATCTTTTGAAATCCCCTGGGCAAATATCTGGCCTGATGCCAGGAGGGCAGGCAGAATAAGGAGAAGCGCTGATTTATAGATTCGTCTTTTCATTTTGGGTGCGGTTTTGTTGGTTTTCATTCCGTATCATTTTAAGCTGACTGACAATGTAAGTCATCAGATCAAGCTTAGTCTGATAATGCTGTATCATTGCATTGATGATCCTTTCGTCGTCCGGATTTGCTTTCAGCTCCTTCTGAAGCTGAACATACACTGAATCCATGCTCTTCAGTTCGGAAAGAAGTATCTCTTTCTGCTCAGGATTATTCTTCAGGTCAAAACTTACCATTTCACCTTCCATATTCCGCACCTGATGTACATAATAGTTCTCCACTTCCCTGTATTGAGGTGAAACTTGCCCAAGAGTCATCCTGTTCCTGTCGGGCCTGATAAAATGATCCCAGGTCCACAGTGAGGACAATGTGACAAGTAGCGTCACAACTGCAGCCTTTAACAGGTAAGGTACAATGCTTCTCTTAATAGCCTGTTTTGAGAACCTCATTTCCAGCTTCCTGTTAAACCTTTCAAAGTGACCTGCTGATGGCTCTGCTTCATCAAAAAAGTCCTTGTTGGTCTTGATTATGTCTTCTATGTTTTTCATTTCTGATATATTTTTCACTTCTTCGTTAATTCTGAAATCAGTTTTTGTTTTGCCCTTGAAAGCTGGGATCTGGATGTGCTGCTTGAAATTGATAGAATCTCACCGATCTCATCATGATCATAGCCTTCCAGGAGGTAGAGGGAGAGGATTATCCTGTATCCGTCGGGTAGTTTATTAATAGCTTCCTTGACCTCCTCGACCTTGATATCAATCTCCTCTTTCCTCAGGATGTCTTCACTGCTATCATCCTGAATCCCTATATGGTAATCAATATCTTCAAAGATCGCTTTCTTTTTGCTCAGGGCATCGAGTGACCGGTTTATAACAATCTTCTTCAACCATGCACCGAAACTCACCGTGCCAGAGTAAGTATCAATTTTTTCAAAGGCCGACAGGAAAGATTCCTGCATAATATCTTCGGCTTCCATTGTGTCATTTACAATCCTCAGACTTGTGTTGTACATTGCTTTGTAATACAACTTGTATATCTGAAACTGTGCCTTCTGGTCACCGACTTTACACCCGTCCAGAAGATCCTGGTGTAAATTTCTGAATGCCGCTTCTACATTTGCCATCTTTAGATAAAGGCTGGTTTTTATCTGAGTCGCTGCACCCACTGTCTTTTATATTTATCATTCAAAAGACGTGGGTTTGTCTTTTATGCTGCACTCAATTTAAGATTTTTTTAAAATTTTTCAGGAATAAAATCATTGCCAGTCCCCTTGTAACCTCCCCCGAAGAATAATTGAGTTCGGAACCTAGCATACTATGGGGAATGGAAAAGACAATAAGCAGAACTACAGCAGCAAGAGCAGCGTAAAAAGGCCTTTCTTTCTTACGGTTCATAGCGACAGCCAGGATCCAGAATAAAAGGGCTATAAGTGTCTTGTTATCTGTAAGGTCCCATCCGAAAGGAACTCCGGACCAGAAGTCCCCGAAAGCGTATTTCTGAACCAGCGGACCAAGGATCATCCCTCCGATGAAAAGAAAGATGAGGGTATATACTGAGTAGCGCCTGTATCGCGGTAGTCTCCCTATGCTCATTAAACCCGCAAGAGTTGAAAACAGCATTGCAAGAAACATAAGAAAAACATGAGGAAGAAGGATGTATCCCGGAACATTCCCCTTAAACCTGATAACCACAGGCTCATTCTTTAAAATAGTCTGAGTCCCTTTTGAATCGGTCAGTTCTATATAATATTGTATCTTGCCTGCTGCCGGCTGTTTTGGAACTTCTGCATACAAGCCCTTCTCTTCAGTCATTCCTAAGATCCTGTTCATAATATACGATCTGATAGGGTAGATCATATACCTGAAATTACTAGCAGCATAATCGTCGGTCGTCCTGAACCGCTTCCAGAACAGCCTGGCACGTATTGATGTATCGCTTACGGCAAGTCTTACTTCAGGTCTGTCATTAAGACCGAGACTTCTCACAAGCCTGAGCACATAAGTCGAATCGTTAAGCTTTACACTGATGCTTTTCGGATAGGTCGGTCCGGTTTTTCTCTGGTAATACGCTGCTCCGAGAGTAATTATAATTGCCAGGATCCAAAGTACGGCTTTTTTCATTCCGGTATTTTTATTCTGTTATGACGCTGGTTCATTATATATGACGCGGTTCTATCATAATTGTATCAGCAGAACCAGTTTTTCCTTATCCCTCAGGACCTCAACACTAATGGTCTGGCCATGTTTAAGCTGGCTCATGCGGAACATATAATCCTGTATATTATTTACGGTTTTCCCGTTTATTGAGGTAATGATATCTCCCTTTTTCATCCCTCCGAGTGCAGCAGGTTTACCGGGGGTTACAAAATCAGCACGGAGCCCGTTCTTGACGTTACCGGCAAAATCGGGCATTATACCAAGCGTAACTCCTCTTCTCCTTATTGTCTGACTGATATCGGTCCTTGGACCTGATTCTTCAAACTTCAGTCTTCGTGGCGAATCTGCGAGCTCTCTGGTAATTCTGTAGACAAGGTCAGAAATTGCCACCATTCCTTTGTAATCGATCTTATCCCAGGTGTCATGAGGGGTATGATAATCAAGATGTGCCCCTGTCGAGAAGAACAGAACCGGAATATTTTTTCCGTAGAAGGATGAATGATCTGATGGCCCGTAACCCGGCTCGGAAAATGTGGTCTTGATCAGGTTTGTATCTGAAAAGCCCGAAACAATCTGCTTCAGGCTGTCGGCTGTACCTATGCCGCTGATCTGCAGCGAGTTTGTCTCCTTTAAGCGGCCTACCATATCGAGGTTGATCATTGCATTTACACGAGTCAGGTCAATTCCCGGATTCTCGGCAAAGTATTTTGAACCAAGCAATCCCTCTTCTTCACCGGAAAAGGCAGCAAATATCATGCTCCTTTTGTGACTTCCCCTGGTAAGGGCAAATTTCTCGGCAAGCTCGACCATTTCACCAACGCCTGATGCATTGTCGTCGGCCCCGTGATGCACTGCAATTGTATCGACAGCCCTGCTTGACGATCCCGGGCCGCCCATTCCAAGATGGTCAAAATGAGCGCCTACGATAACATATTCATTTTTAAGCTTATCATCCTCCCCAGGGAGGACCATGACGACATTCCGGGTTGGAGATTGCTTTCTTATTACCTCAGATCCTGCATTTACCTGTGTACCTGTGAGAAACCCTGAGAGCTTCCTTGTCTTGTTCAGCCTGGCCTCAAGAACTGTAACAGTTGTATTTGACTTTTTAAGGATAAGGTCGGCAACTGAGCGTTTGATCCTCAGAACAGGAAGTTCGACTGAATAATCGTTGGAAGAGAGCGCTTCAAAGCTGTCCTCCTGGTCATTAAGTGGTCCTGATACCAGAAGGACACCGGCAGCTCCCATATCCTTTGCCAGGAGAGCCTTGTCCCTGTCGCTGTTGAAAGGAATGAATCCACTTACAGATTTCTCCGGCTCCGGATCCCCGCGGAGGATCAATGCCCATTTACCCTTCACATCAAGATTCCCGTAATCATTCCATTTCAGGGAGTCATTATTTATATTTAATCCGTAACCGGCAAATGCAACCTCAGATTCCAGCCCGGAATCTCCGCTGAATGCGAGCGGCATAAAGTCATTGCCCGAAATGAAATCTCTTCCATTAACAGAACAGTAATTCTTTGTACCTGCGGTTACTTTGTCGGTAATATAATACCTCTGGAAACCATCGCCTGAAAGCGGCAGCAGTCCGCAATCAGCAAGCCTGTCCCTGATATAAATCGCAGCCAGACTGTCACCTGTTGATCCTGTTTTACGGCCTTTGAGCGAATCGGAAGACAGGTACTTTATGTGGTCCTGGAGTTCTTTAGGAGTTATTTTCCTGGTTACGGAATTATTGCATGACGATATGATCAGACACGATAATATGACTGAGACTATTCTTAAAAATGAAGCATTTTTTCTATTATCAGACATATAGAAAAATTATCAGGTTTATCTTGTAAATGAGAGCCTTTATATCATTGTATAAAACGTAGTTATTCAAAAAGTTTAAATGTTTTTTTTATGATCCCGATCGCTTCCCTGAGCTGTTTTTCACTGATTACAAGGGGAGGAGCGAAACGTATGATGTGCTCATGTGTGGGCTTCGCAATAAGCCCGTTATCTTTCATTGCAAGACATACATCCCATGCAGTTTTTCCGTTCCTGGGCTTTATTACCACAGCATTCAGAAGACCCTTGCCCCTGACCAGCTCTATCATATCTGATTTGATGCTTCTGATCTCTTCCCTGAAAATCTTACCAAGGCGATCAGCGTTCTCAGCCAGCTTTTCATCCTTGATTACTTTCAGGGATTCAATTGCCACCTTGCAGGCAAGGGGATTACCCCCGAAGGTTGATCCATGCTCGCCGGGCAATATCGTAAGCATTATCGGATCATCGGCCAGAACAACTGAAACAGGCATGATACCTCCCGATAACGCTTTTCCAAGTATCAGGATATCAGGTCTTACACATTCGTGGTCGCATGCCAGCAGCTTTCCTGTACGGCCGATACCGGTCTGCACCTCATCGGCAATGAACAGGACGTCATTCTTCCTGCAGAGGTCATATGCTTTTTTAAGATAACCATCATCCGGGACGAATACTCCGGCTTCCCCCTGGATAGGTTCCACAAGGAATCCTGCCACATCGGGGTCTTTCAGAGCGTTTTCCAGTGCCGGAATGTCATTGTAGGGAATAATTATGAATCCTGGCGTGAACGGACCGTATTGATTCCTTGCATCCGGATCGGTTGACATTGATATTACCGTTATCGTCCTTCCGTGAAAGTTGCCTGCACAGGCAATTATCTTGGCATTGTTCTCCTTTATCCCCTTTACCTTGTAAGCCCACTTCCGGCAGAGCTTCAGCGCTGTCTCGTCCCCTTCAGCGCCCGAATTCATTGGAAGAACTTTATCATAACCGAAGTATTTCGTTACATACTCCTCATATTCCCCAAGCACAGAATTATAGAATGCCCTTGACGTCAGTGTGAGCTTCCGGGCCTGTTCAGTCAGTGCCCTTATGATCCTTGGATGGCAATGTCCCTGGTTAACAGCTGAGTAGGCAGATAAAAAATCAAAATACCTCTTGCCCTCGACATCCCATACGAACGGACCTTCACCTCTGTCAAGAACTACGGGAAGCGGATGGTAATTATGCGCACCATACTTCTCTTCCCGGTCAATGTAATCCTGTGTATTCATCTTGTTGATTATTAATTAGATATGATTTAGTGAAAATTAAGTTACAATTTTACTAAAGCTTTTCGTGATTTCAAAATTTGGACACCCGTACTCATCTCTTCCTTCGCTCCGTTCAGGATTCCCCCTCTCTTCCCGCAACGCGGGATTTCCTTACTTCGTTCGTCAAACTTCGTAAAGAGGGGAATTATTTAGTAATCAAACTATTACTCACCTTCTTCGCGACAGCAGAGAAAGGGTAGGGAGACGAGTATGTGGAGATCGTCTTTATTGTTACCGGCCCCAGCAAACCGGATTCTGAAAGCGGATCTCCTTTTTTGTAATAATGATGTGTGGTAAAAGTGTATCTTCCGCTCGTTCTGGGTGTTTTGTTCACAAGCCATCCGGGCCATTTATCGCCTTCAACTCCGTCATACGGCTTCATTTCATCACCAATCAGCCTGTTGATCCACAGGTTTGCCACTTCGACCTTTAACAGATTACCCTTCTTTTTTATGCAGTCGGTGATCCTGACCTGCCATGGAAAAGTCCAGAGTACGCCAATATCCTTGCCATTCACGCTTACTCTTGCCATATACCTGACCGAGCCAAGGTCCAGGAAAAGCTCACAGCTTTGAAGCCCTGAGTACTCCGGGAAATCGAAGGTTTTGATGTAAGAAGCAATACCGGAATAGTATTTTATTCCTTCTTCGGACCTTTTGGTCCAGTCAGTGAGTTCTTCAAAGATGCTTTTTGCAGGACCTCCCATCGTTGTATCAAATCTCACAATCCAGGGACCTTCGATGGTTTTTATAACCTTTTTTTCAGCAAATGTATTAAGCTTAAGTGTTTTGTCCACATTCTTTTTCCCGGGTTTATTGAATACGATGAAATAGCTTTGATACGGCTCCAGGAGTACAGGAACACTTATCATCCCGCCCAGACTTGTTATTGTCCTGAGAGAAGAGATCTCTCCTGTTACCGCATCCCACAGTTCTGCACTGTTCGTACCGTCGCGGAAAATGCAGGTATCCCTCACAATTGACCCGGTCCGGTTTGAAATAAAATAAATTTCTACATCGCTGAACGACCGGTGCGTATACCTGACCTTCCCTCCTGATATAAAATCAGGCTGGCATCCTTCCTTCTTAAGGATTGCGGCAGTAAGTGAATAATCAGGATAAAGTGCAAGTGAATCAATTTTTTCTCTGACTGATGATTTCCATGAATAAACTTCTTCCCCTGTAATTACCTTTCCCTTGCCATATTGTCTTACTGACATTTCCGGCTGAGCCCTGGCAGCTCCCCATATTTTTTCAGCGATCAATCTTAATTTATTATCACAATCAGGATAATCCGATAATGATGGAGACCTGTGCGGAGGATTGCCTATTACTGTTGCCCCGTCCCTTAAGAGTGTATCAACCTTAGCCAGGAACTCAGGTGTAGATGTACTGAAATCAGGTAAAACCATGATCCTGTATGATGCACCTCCGGGGAACGATATCATTTTGTCCTTAACCTTTGCATATTTCATCAGGTACACCGGGGAGCAACCATCAAAGGAATAGCCTTTTTTATCGGGTAATACAGCGGTCCCGTCAAGTGCAGAGGAAGGAGGAAGGAACACCTGGGGGGCTCCCTGGGGAGTAATATAGAGGATGTCCGCTACAGGCTTTCCCTGTGAAAGCAGGAACTGGCACCTCGAAATATATTTATGATAATCTGCCACCATGGGCCACCAGGTCTGGCCTCTGTCCCAGTGAACGCCATAGGGCCCCATGGTCATACCGGGCATCAGGCTGTCACCAAGGGCTTTGTGTGCAAAGGTGTGATAAACTAGACGATTGATCCCCATGCAGAAAGCCCAGTCGCCCTGATTTTTCATGTCACCGGGATATTTCTTCCATGCCTCATTGCTGTCGGCTGTAAATGATTCGGCAGCGATAACAGGCGATCCGGCTACATGTCCTATCGAGGTCGATTCGATGCAGCTGAATGATGAATTAAATCCGTAACCGTCGCTCCAGAATTCACACATGGGAATATCTGCTACGCTGCCAAGGTCAAAGTCAGAAGCCGGATTCATATCGTAAGGTTCGATGGAAAGTCTAAATCCCTGTCTTCGGCCGAGCTCTTTGAATCTTTTAGCATGATTTTCAACGATCAGTTCACTTGAAGTCTGACGCAGGTCCCAGAGGAACCTGTCGCTGATTTCCTGGCTGCCGACGATTCTGCCGGTGTATGCAGGCAGGTAAGGCAGCGGATCATACCCGCGTCTTTTTTGAAATTCCTGCCTGAAGTTATGGCTCCAGTTCTGGGCCCCCATTTCCCAGCTGTCGATGTGGATCATTGTCCAGCCTCCGCCGCTCCTTGTTTTGTGGGGTTTAACTTTCCTTATAAGCCTGCCGATATATGAGTTATAATGGTAATCGAAAGATGCAGTGTCAAACTTATCTGCCTCAAAGCCAAGTCCGGGAACGGGAGCCGGACGAGTGACCGCACCATTATTACGCATGGCAAATCTCAGAATCGTCCATTTTCCAGCCGGGATGTCCCAGGTTAGTATTCCGGAACTGTCCAGTTTGTCTGTCAGATCAATGATCCCGGACGGATCAATAACCGAAGGCTGAGATTTGCTGTTTTCAACTGGCCGGAAATAGGGGAGTACATTTTTTACCGAAGTGTAAGGAGGTCTGTAGTATAGAGCTTTTTCTGCTATCATGTCAATTCTGCTGTTACCGTCAGGCTCACGAAATGCAAGAACACATACATCCCTGTACCATTTATTCCGTTGCTCCTTCAGCGTTGGAGTAAGGCTTCCTTCCCCGAAAAAAGGCAGGACAGGCTTTGGAACTTCCAGATGACTCCTGAATTTACCCTGTCCCCTTACTGTTGTATCGCTTGCTACAAGATGCATCATCGATTGTTCCGGTTTCACCCATGGACCTCCGCTTCCTGCCCAGCCCGGACCTGATCCCAGTATTATCCTGATTCCCAGTCTTTCAGCTTCGTATACTGCATGAGCGAACAGATCCTGCCATTCATCGCTCAGGAAATCAATCTTACCCCTGGGAACACCCACATTTACTTCGAGGAACAGGGCATATCCTATCCCCGCTTTTTTCATGGATTCAAGGTCACCTGTCATCTCCTCCCTGTTAATATTGCCATCCATGAAATACCAGTAAACCCCGGGTCTGGCGGAATCAGGAGGATTAAGGAAACCTGCCTTCAGAGGATCATAAGGAGCAGAGATTCTGCAGGAGTGTAACAGGAGAATCAGACTGAGCGATAAGCTTGCGGAAAGAGGGAATCGGTACATTCTGGCGCTGGATTAGTCCTGGTAAATCAGGCGGCAAACTACTTTATATGATAAAGTTACAAGAAAGATTTAAGAACAGGACGAATGGATTGCGTTTTAAGAACAAGGAATGATGATTTAAGATTCAGGAAGATTTATAATAATATTAAATCATAAATCGTTAATCGATATTCATAAATCAAGTAGTCCTTCCTCATCAATCAGATCGGGCCTTATCCTTTTTGTCCTTTCGACTGACTGTTCGTGCCTCCACTTTTCAATCTCAGCTGTGTTACCTGAGAGGAGTACATCAGGTACTTTCCAGCCTTTAAACTCTGCAGGGCGCGTATAGACCGGGGGAGCAAGGAGATCATCCTGGAATGAATCAAAAAGTGCCGATTGTTCATCGGAAAGAGCTCCAGGGATCAATCTTACCACTGCATCAGCGATAATTGCAGCAGGCAATTCGCCCCCTGAAAGGACATAATCACCAACCGAGATCTCCCTTGTAATAAGGTTTTCCCTTATTCTCTGGTCGATTCCCTTGTAGTGGCCTGCCAGGATAATAATATTCTTTTTCATGGAGAGCTGGTTCGCTGTTTTCTGGGTAAATCTCTCACCATCGGGTGACATAAAGATTATGTCATCATAATCCCTTTCACTCTTTAGCTTATGAATTGCTTTCCAGACAGGTTCAATCATCATCACCATTCCTGCCCCGCCACCAAAGGCATAATCATCAACCGTTTTGTATTTGTCTTTTGTGAAGTCTCTCAGATTCAGAACATTGATTTCGACAAGCCCTTTCTCCCTGGCTCTTTTAACTATGGAGTGATTCAGGGGACTTTCAAGCAATTCCGGCAAAACTGTTAAGATGTCTATCCTCATCCTGACCATTTTGCTCAAATTTACAACAAAAATGG
>JAUZNW010000104.1 GCA_030706785.1 Bacteroidota bacterium
ATTGCATCCCGTATCTGCCATTTTAATAACCAAAACAATAATTTAAGATGAAAACAATTAGGGTAATACTTGCTTGTGTCCTGGTTGTCGGACTGGCTGCATCATGCGGATCACAAGGCAAGAAAACAGCCACCAAGGAAGAAGAAAAGGGCTGGACTATGCTTTTTGACGGTACATCTGCTGCAGGATGGAGAAAATATGATTCAACGGCATTCCCCACAAAAGGATGGGAGGTTGTTGACGGTACTCTTCACTGCAAGGGTTCAGGATTGGGTGAAGCCGGAGGGCCTGGCGGAGGAGACATTATCTATGACAAGAAATTCAGCAATTTTGATCTGTCACTTGAATGGAAGATATCACAAGGCGGGAATAGCGGAATATTTATCCTCGCACAGGAGATACCCGGAGAACCAATCTACAAATCTTCCCCGGAAATGCAGATTCTTGACAATGAAAGACATGTCGATGCCCAGCTGGGAACCAATGGCAACCACAAGGCCGGGTCACTATACGACCTTATCCCGGCCAACCCGCAGAATACAAAACCTGCCGGAGAATGGAACCAGGTTGAAATATTATGTTATCAGGGAACTGTCGTTTACAAGCAGAATGGAGCAAATGTCGTTGAATATCACCTCTGGACAGAAGACTGGAAGAAAATGGTGGAAAATTCAAAATTTAAAGACTGGCCATGGTTTGTAAATCCTGCCCGTGAGGGTTATATCGGCCTCCAGGACCATGGTAATGATGTGTGGTTCAGGAACATAAAAATCAAAGAAATGTAATTCATCCTGAAATCCTGATAAAAAATATTGTCATTATTGCAGAGACGCCCGATCAGGGCGTCTCTTTTTTGGTCTTATCCTGTTAATGTCATTTCCGAGACTCCTAAATCGGGCGTCTCTACGGGTTCAGATTGTACCTTTAAGCCCGATTTCATCCGCTACCTCCCTCATGCCCATAATGCAGTCGGTAATAAGCTCATCGAGGGTGACGCCAAGTATCTGAGCGCCTTTTTCGATAACCTCCCTGTTTACCCCTGCTGCAAATCTCCTGTCATTCCATTTTTTTTTAACCGATTTTGCCTCCATATCCAGGACACTCTTCGACGGTCTGACAAGGGCGCTGGTAGCTACAAGTCCCGTAAGCTCATCAATTGCATATATTGTCTTTTCAAGCCTGGAGAGCGGTTCAACATCCGAGGCGAGTCCCCATCCGTGACTCAACACTGCCCTGATATACTCTTCGGGCCAGCTATTTTCGCGCAGTATTATTTCAGTCATCTTACAATGCTGGTCAGGATACATCTCATAATCAAGATCATGAATAAGTCCGATAATTCCCCATTTTTCCTCATCCTCACCTGCTTTTCGTGCCATATATCTCATAACACCCTCTACAGAATAGGCATGCTTAAGAAGACTTTCAGACTTGTTGTATTTCATGAACAGAGCGAGAGCCTGTTCCCGTGTCGGAATATAATCATTCATATTGTTAATTAATTAACAGTAGGTTTTGCAGGTCAGTACCTGACCTGTTTTCATGGTTTCAGCTTGACCACTGGAAATGACCTGGAGAAACTGGAACCGTATATGTTCAGAATGTACATTGACGGACTTAAATTCTGCGTATTTAGAGTTATCTGGTTTTCACCTTCCGAAAGTATTTCTTCCCTGGAGAACACACGCTGTCCAGATAAATTGGCAAGGCTTACCTGTACTTTAATATTGCTCCTGGAATTAATTGTCATTGACAGCTGGTCATCGAAGGGATTCGGATAGATAGTCACTGATTCTTCAATTTCGGTATTTTCTACACTAATTGACAGGGTATCATTCAGCAGATAATCGTCGTCGTTATCGAAACCGAATACGGATATTTTATAAACTCCGCTCATATCCATATCGGCCCGTTTCTCAAATGTCAGTCTCAGGGAATCGCTGTAGGGTGGTAGCTTTGTTTTAAAATGCTGAATAACAGGAATATGACCATTGACTGAATAGGCAAGATTGAATCCGTCAAGAGTGTCCCTTCCAAGGTTCAGGATACTTACAGTCACAGGTTCCTGACCATAAACATCTTTTTGAACAGGGGTAATTATCCGGGCAACCTCAAGATCACGCTGAATATATTGCACCTTTGCCGTCGCTGAAAAATCGATCAGATCGATCCATGCACCGTCACCTCCCTGAGATACTGAGTTATCCTTTTTATATGTCCATTGCATCACGTTCAAACCGGCCGGTACCTTAAAAGCCAGCTGCGCCCAGCCTGTTTCTCCGGATTTCCTCACTTTTTCAAAGTTGTTGAGCTTGAATGTGAAATAATCATAATTTGGTTCGGAGGAGACCCTGTACCAGAATTTAACTGAATCATCTTTCGGATAAAATGTCCTGATCATCAAAACTGTAGAACCGTTATGGCCGATAGCGCCAGAGCGGGCTGACAGGCTTCCGTCAATTGAACTTCCTGAGGTTATGGTCCATGGCTTTGGACTTATATTTATCCATGGAAATACATTGAATTTCGCTGATTCAAAGCTCTCTCTTATCTTCCCTACCCTTATGATAAAATCCCTGTTCACGACAAACGGACTGCAGTCGAGCCTGGAAGCAAGAGAAATATAATCTCCAAAAGGAGCTGATTCTGAAAGCTTAACCGTTACGGGGATATTGGTGATCTTTCCGAACTCCAGCAAACCCGATTTCACATCAGTATCGAGGATCTCCAGTTCATTTTCTTCACTATCAATAAGAAGCTGGCCTGAAGTATTGCTGCTCCCAATGTTCATGACCTGGAATACGAGATTGAAGGTTTCTCCGGGATCAGCAACTGAATTATTATTTCCCGATGTTGCATCATCGATCATGCAATTAATTATTTTCAGGACCGGTGCGTGCACTGTAAGGTCGATCCTGTAATTCTTTTCTGTCTTGTTGTCCTTTAATTTCAGATCAATGGTGATGATGCCAAGGTCAGGCACATTCTCGTCGATTTTTAGTCCGAAGTCATTATCAAGGGTAATCTCCGATAATGCCGGCAGAGTACCAATAGGTACGCTGTTGTTTTTTATAGTCACCCATTGGGATTCTGATGAAATGCTGGCGACCAGATTATAGGCTGCCGTTTTGCCGAGATTGCTGATCCTGAGCTTAAGAAACAGGTCTTCCCCGTAATCAGCCCTGTTATTGCTGTTACCCTGACTGTCGTTGATACCCGACTCAGTGAGATTTATAAATTCCTTGTTGATTTTTGAGAAATGAACGGTTTTAATGAGAGGGATCCGGTTCTGTCCTGTTACGACAATGAGGCACGAATCATTCGAAAGTCCCGGCATATCGAGCGTTACAGAGCCTGAAGGTCCGGCAAAAGAGGCATCCCACAATGTATCAAAGTGTGATACGGCAATATAAGCAAAGGGATCAATTGTGAGTGAAAGAGATTTGATGCCGTTTGGAAGAGTATCTGGAACGGATATATTAAATGCTGTGGGTTCACCAATATAGGGAATGGTACTCGGATCACCAAGAACATTATAGGTTTCCCAGTAGTATTTCTTCCTTGCTGATGATGATGAACTTACAGACAGGTTACCGGCAAAATTCACCTGGCCCATACTGATATACCAGTCTGACGGTAATTCACCATGAGTATGGAACAGTCTGTCGAATGCACCGAGTCCTGTTGCAGAATACTTTGGATCAGGTCCGGGTGAACCTGTTCCGACAGCCCAGTAGAAATCCTCATCCCAGTAGGAATCATTACTGCAGCCTATAAAACCGATGGCTCCTTTCCTCGATGCAAGCACCATTTTATTTCCCAGGGAAGCAGTGTCGTTGAACTGCGCAGTCCTGCATGCATTGCTAATGACAAACGGATACATGTCAGGATTGTTGAAGTTCTTTATATCAGGCGATTTAATGTCGATATGCAGCCATCCAGCTGATGAGCCATGGCCGCTGTAATTAATGAATGAGAGGCCGCGTGAAATAAGCTTCATCACGGAATCCTTTTTGGTGAAGCCATCGGGATAATAAAAATGGTACTCGTTGATCTTATTCCCTGGTGTCAGGTAATTGGTAACCTCGTATTTTATCTGTCCGTTCATGTAATCGCCGTAACTGGCATCCTTTCCTGCAAACGCCAGCGCCCTGGAATAGAACTTGTTGGTGTCGGCAAATTCAAATTTTTCGTATTGAATTATTTTCTGAACATAAGCCTTTACAGATGTTGTATCGGTCGCAGGGATTCTTCCGAAGTACATATCAGGCATAAAATCTCCGTTCCCGTCGAATTCCGCATAGTACATATCAGTAATATTGTCAGTACCGGAAGAATAATATGGTACCTTTTTGGAATCACCGACGATCAGGAGATATTCAGGAGGGTATCCGGATTGAGATGAAGACTTGTAAATGTTTGAGATTGATTGCTTTAGTTCATTACAATCTTTTCCGGCCAATCCTTCTCCAAAGTAGAGTATATCAAGCTTATAGCCTTTCTGGGTTTTCCACCTGTAATAGGGCTGGAGAAACTTTTTGAATGAAGTATCGGTGACGATAATCATTTCTACAGGTTTATCGGAGAAGCCGGTAATTAGGTCGTAAGGATAAAAATTCAAAACACCTTTATCCATTGTTTCGCTGAACAGTGGCGATTCAGTCTGTGCGACTTTTTCTGCCGAGGCAGTCCCGGGGTAAATGTTTATCTCAATCCTCATTGAAGTAATGACTTCCAGGATATTTTCATGAGGATCATATCTGACCGGAGAGATGATTAGTGTAGATAAATGCTTGTTACGTACCGTACCAAGGGATTCAATCCTTACGGTATCCGAACTTATCAACTTTCGTGATGAATAAAGTTTCCGGTCCATCGTAAAAGCCGGTTTCTTGTTGTCCTGCTGTTTCGTCTCACCGTATTGGGAGGGAAGCAGAAGTCCTCTGATGTTATTTGTTGAGGGAACTACCTTTTCAGATTTGACATCAGAGATCCTGATTTTCCAGGCTGATCCTTCAGGGATATCTATGAGACGGCTCAGAACCGGAAGCTCCGGCTTGCCTGGCTCAGTTGTACAGGTATGTCCCGGAACTGAAATTCTGTAAAAGGAGCCGTTTTCATTGGTTATACTGGTAACTGTAATACCTGGCATTGAATAATCAATGATCAATGATTGGTTCCCATGGAGTATTTTTGTCTGCCGGGAAGTAGTGCTGAACAGGTACTTATAGCTTTTGACCTGCTGCGCTGGAGACAATACAGAGATAAGCAGGAAACCCGCTAATACGATCAGATTTTGGCCCTTCCCTAAAATCATCAATGTTAATTGAATAACACTGTAACCCAAATTCTGCGGGAAAGATATCTAAAATTTCAATACTAGTCGGTGGTAAATTAACTTAATTTGACATTCAGCGTTTTATAGGATTACTTAAAAATGGAATCTATTGACGGACGATTCCATTGTTACGATGTATATTTGTATATCGGTATCTGCTTTCGACATTTCAAAATAATACTGAAGAATATGAAAACGACTTTAATAACACTAATTCTTACTGCCATGACTGCTTACGCTTTTTCCCAGAACATGCCTGAAGTTGACAAACTCAGCACTTCAGCAGGCGATGTTGAAATGTATTTTATAGGACATGGTTCCCTGATGTTCAAGTTTAATAATTTTGTGATCCATGTTGACCCCGTGAAGAGCTACGGCAATTATGACCTGATGCCTAAGGCTGATCTGATACTGGTTACGCATGAGCATTATGACCATCTAGATCCTGATCTTATTAAAACGCTAAGGAAAGAAAGGACCATAATGTTTTGCAATGCAGCTTCCGCTTCAAAAGTGCCATGGGCTCAGGTAGTGAAGCCTGGAGATAAGAAGAATGTGAATAATATAACAGTAGAAGTTATTCCAGCCTACAATATCATAAATGAGAGGGCAAAAGGGCAGCCATTCCATCCCAAAGGAGTGGGGAACGGATATATAATAACGATCGGGGATAAGAGGATTTATGTGGCAGGAGATACCGAGAACACTCCTGAAATGAAAGCTTTGAAGAACATTGATGTTGCATTTCTTCCAATGAATCTGCCATATACAATGGCACCTGCCATGGTTGCCGATGCAGCCAAAGCCTTCAGGCCGAAAATTCTGTACCCCTACCATTATGGCGATACAAATACGGAAGAACTTGTTAAATTGCTGATGGGCACGAATATTGAAGTAAGAATAAGAAAACTGAAATAAGGCCGATTCAGGAAATAAATACTTACTATGCTGCATTCGACAATGATTGAAATGAAACACATGTTTTTTCTTCTCCTTGCTGCAAGCCTGATATCATCTGCTTCAATTTCCCAGGAAATCGTATTCCCTCAATTGTCAGGATTCAGGATAAGAACTGATTATCCTGTGTATAAGCCTGACAACCTCTGGGATTTTATTGATGGGGCCGCGGAAGCCTATCTTTCATTTGATTTTGTAGATCTGCATGTTGCAGAATATAAAAAAGGGAAACAGGTCATAAAGGTGGAAATATACAGGCACAAGGATCACACAATGGCATTTGGCATTTATTCATCCGAACGTTCACCTTCATTCAGGTTTACCAGTCTTGGTACCCAGGGATATACACAGGACGGAGCAACCAATTTTTTCAAGGGGAATTACTACGTTAAGATCAAAACTTTCTCAAAGAAACCCAGGGTCTTACAGGCAGCTGAAACTCTTGCAGCAAAAGTTGCTGCTTCACTGGTGGGTGAGACCACAATGCCTTCAGTGCTGGAACTTTTTCCACCGGAAGGGAAGAAAGCAAACGAGGAGATTTATATTAATACAAATGTTCTGGGTCACAGCTTCCTGAACAATGCATTCAGGGCTGATTACGAGGCTGGAAGTGATGCTTTCTCGGTTTATATGATTAATTGCTCTTCTCCGGAAGAAGCGAAGAAGACTGCTTCAACATATATTGCTGCAACAGGTATTGATCAGATTGAGACAGGTGACAGCAGGTTTGTTCTGTCAGACGGTTATAACGGATCTGTTTTCCTTGCATGGAAAGATAACCGGATTGTAATTATAGCCGGTCTTGCTAAAGATCAGGCAGGTGTTGCAGACAAATACACTTCACAGATCCTGAAATAAGATAGGGAGAACCAGCGGAGTTAGACAATCCCAGGTTAGAATTTCTAATAAAGGTACAAATGGCATTCTGAACAGTTAGCCTCCTTCCACGCCGTACCTATATCGATGGGATGCTTAAACTCAAGGGTATCCCTCACGTTGGTCAGTTGTACCATTCCTTTTTTGCCCTGGCCTATAATTGTGTGGCACAGATTGCACTCTTTGGTTATTTTTTGTCCGCCTTCCGACTGGAATGAATCATTATGGCACCTGAAGCAACCCGGCGATTCAAGATGACCTATATGAGCAGGATATACATCATAAGTTACCTTCATTGTAGGAAAGGTATTCTGGCTGAATGCCTTCTGCAATGCCGTTATTGAATTGTTGATAAGGTCCTTTCTGACAGCATAAACTGCCGGATATTCAGATCGATAATAATTTGAGATACTGTCATTTATAACTTTAAAAGCTGTGTCTTTGCTATGGAATGTCTGCCTCAGGATTCCCATGGATAATTTCTTAATGAAAGGTATCTCCTGGGATATCTCTCCTGTAAGCATATCATTATCGAAATAAACCGGCGGGGAACTGTACTTGTGGGATGGCCTGTTATGACAGTCAATGCAGTCCATTGTCCGTGGTGATTGGGCTGCAATAAGTGAATCTGAAACAGGATTATTGGGATCCCTGAAAATAGTTGTCTGACCTGTTTTCCTGTTGATGAATTTTACATATGTAATGTTTTCTCTTTTGTCGTTTTCTGAAATGTATTCAATAGATATTTCAGGATTAATGTGCCAGTGTATACCAGACCTGAATCCGAGTCCTGTATATTCCGGTCCCGTCTTCATCTGCAACATGATGTCCCATTCGGTGTTCAATGAATCAGCAAGAAAATACTTGTTAGTCTGAAGTGTCCTGGGATAGAATTTATCTGGCCAGTGACATCTTTCACAAGTTTCCCTGGCCGGGCGCAGGTCATGAAGCGGCGTAGAGATTGGGGAGGGATAGGTTTTCGCGATCACTGCATAAACCTGGTGAAGACCGGAAAGCTTAGACTTGACATACCATGAAGCACCTGATCCGACATGACAATCAACACAGGCTACATTGGCATGAGGGGAATTCTGGTAAGCAGTATACTCAGGTTCCATAACCTTGTGACAAAGTTTACCGCAGAACTCTACCGATTCAGTCAGATGATAAGCATCAAAACTTCCCAGTGTGGAAAGGAATAAAAAGACAATAGTGGTTATTGAAAAACCAATAAAAGTCTTTCTCTGTTTAGGGTCATTTAGATCAATCCGTGGGAATTTCTGCCTCTCCTCTGCTATTCCACGTCGAAGGTTCCTCTTTTTTATCATCATTCCGACCAGGATAAGAATGAGTCCCAAAACCATGAATCCCGGCAGGACGATATAAATGAATAATCCGAGGTAGGTACTGTTTTTATTAAAAATGGTAGAAATTATAAACAGCAGAATTATCAGGGCAAAGTTTATGGCAGCAATAATAGCTCCAATTATCGTCAGCCAGTTCCTGGAAGACCGGGGTAACTTCATAGACAGGGTATTTTAATTACTGTTCCAGAACATCTGATATAAAATGCTTTAATTGACTATATGAGGTGACTACCTTCAGGTCGTTGTGGTCGTTAATGACATTCTGCGGCGGCTGGTAAAGAATTCCATATTCAGCCTGCCGGAGCATTGACACGTCATTATAGGAATCTCCAATAGCGATCACTTTAAAGTTAAGGTGCTGCATTGCTTCCACTACCTTCTTTTTAGCATCAGGCTGGCGGAGGTTGAAGTCTGTGATTATTCCATCCTTGTCAATTGTCAGATGGTGGCAGAACAATACAGGCCAGCCTATCTTTTCAAGGAGCGGGTCTGCAAATTCCCTGAAAGTATCAGATACCACAACTATCTGGGCTCGGCCATGCAACCAGTTTACAAAATCAAGTGCTCCCGGCATCAGTTCAAGCAGAGAAATAACCTTCTGGATATCCTTTATTGTAATCCCATGTTGTTTCAGGATCTCAAGCCTGCGGACCATCAATGCATTGTAATCACTAATATCACGTGTGGTAAGTTTTAATTCATCAATACCGGTCCATCTTGCAACGTTGATCCATACCTCCGGAACGAGTACTCCTTCGAGGTCACAACATATAATATACATTTTTCTGGTTTTATTAGGGTTTGTAATTCTTAATAATGAAGTTTTTTAAAGGTTCGTATTCATTGTCTAAAGATATATAATCTTCTATTTTCGAATTGATTTTTACGAGCGAATCAGGCTGAATTGGATTGATATCCAGAATTTCCTTCAATTCTCTTCCGAATTTGGCCGGATGAGCTGTTTCAAGGCTTATATATATCAGGTCACTGCTCTCAGATCCGGGGTTGCTATTCAGAAATTTCTGCAATCCTGACCATGCTACCGCACCGTGGGGTTCCAACAGCTTATTGTACTGGCGATAAAATGATTCGATAGTTTTAACAGTCTCTCTTTCAGTGATGCTTGTTGCATACAGTTCGCTGTGCATTTTCCCCAGATCAGGCGCTTTCAAGATCTTACCATTCTCATTCATTATCCCTCCATATATGGCAATTATCCTTGCCATATTGCTCGGGTGACCAACATTCATGGCACTCGAAATGCAATTGCGTGATGGTGAAATTACTTTGTAAACACCTGTTTTGAAGTAATTTGGTACTTCATCATTTTCATTCGTTGCTATCACGAATCGTTTTGCCGGAAGCCCCATTTTTCGTGCAATTATCCCGCCTGCAACATTGCCGAAATTCCCTGACGGAACACTGAAGATCACTGGTTTATCAGGATTACCAGAAAGTTTTCTCCATGCCCAGAAATAATAAACAGTCTGGGGCAGCAGCCTTCCAATATTAATTGAGTTGGCGGATGAAAGATTGAATCCTGACAGTGAAGGATCCATAAATGCTTTTTTTACAAGTCTTTGACAATCATCAAATTTACCGTCAACTGCAATAACTTTGATATTATCGCCAAGGGTCGTCATCTGCTTACGCTGCATATCAGTTACCTCCTCTGAAGGGAACAATATTACAACCCCGATATTCTTAAGTCCGTAGAATGCATTTGCCACTGCACTTCCTGTATCACCTGAAGTTGCGATCAGGATGGTTATGTATTTACCTTCAATGTCAAGAAAATACTGCATCAACCTTCCCATGAATAACGATGCAAAGTCCTTGAATGATGATGTTGGACCCTGATCAAGCCGCATAAGGTATTTGGTCTCATAAATATTCTCAATCGGAATGCTGAAAGTGTAAATATCATGGCAGATATTACTGATAATATCTTTTTCGGCTTCATTTCCAATAAGCCTGCTCATGATTTCGGATGCAAGAAGGGGATATGATTCATCTGATAATGCCTCAAGCTCCTTCCTGTCAAGATATGGAAACTTCTCAGGCAGATAAAGCCCGCCGTCAGGCGCCAGTCCTCTGAAAAGTGCCTCGCGGAATGATACCCCGGGCGCTTTCAGATTTGTGGAATAATATTTTGTTGACGGTTTCAATTGTCTCCGTATTTTACACATTTACAACTCTCATGATATCTGCAAAAACACCTGCTGCAGTAACATCTGCGCCTGCTCCGTAACCTTTGATTACCATGGGAAGTTCACGGTATCTCTCTGTTGTGAGAAGAACAATATTATTACTTCCTTCTAGATCAAAGGTAGGATGGGATGAATCAACGGTAATCAGTTCAACCCTGGCTTTGCCCTGATCGAGGGAAGCATAAAACCTCCATTTTTTGTTCTGACTTACAAGGATTTTCCTTCTTTCCTCAAATTCTTCATCGTACTCTCTGACTTTGTCATAAAAAGATTCAAGGCTTCCTTCAAAGCATTTGTCAGGAAGCAGTTTTTGAACTGTCACATCTTCCAGATCTATTGTATACCCTGCTTCACGCGCCAGGATAAGGATCTTGCGGACTACATCGGTGCCGCTTAGGTCTATCCTGGGATCAGGCTCAGAGATTCCTCTTTCCTTGGCCATCCGTATCGTTTTGCTCAGCGGCATATCAGGACTTAAAGTGTTGAAAATGAAGTTCAGGGTGCCGGAAAGGACTGCCTCAATCCTGATAACCCGGTCGCCACTTACAACCAGGTCATTAATAGTCTTAATGATCGGCAATCCGGCTCCAACGGTCGTTTCATACATAAAACGGATACCTCTTTCTGAAGCCAGTGATTTAAGTTCATGATAGTAACAATATTCAGATGAACAGGCAATTTTGCTTGCGGTCACAACCGAAACATAATTCTTCAATATCTCAGCATATGTACCGGCAACCCTGTCGTTTGCCGTACAATCAATAAATACCGAATTCCTCAGGTTCAGTTTTGTCATCCTGCTTATGAAGGAATCTATATCGCTTTTTTCACCTTCATTTTCAAGCCTTTCTCTCCAGCCTTCCAGGGGCAAATGCTGGTTACCAATAATCATCTGTCGGGAATTTGCTATTCCGAGGAGATTGATCTTAAGATTGTGCTCGCTGAGAAGAAGATCATTCTGTTTGAGGAGCTGATTCAGGAGGCATGAACCTACAAAACCAGTACCTGCAATAAAAAGATAAAGTTCCTTATAGCGGGAAAGAAAAAACCCATCGTGAATAACATTAAGAGCCTTTTTAAGGTTCTCGGTCTTGATTACTACCGAGATGTTTAATTCTGATGAACCCTGGGCAGTTGCAACTACATTTATCCCATTGCGGCCAAGCGATCTGAACAGAGTGGCTGATACGCCGGGAGTATTCTTCATTTTCTCCCCGACAATTGCTATGATGGAAAGGTCTTTTTCAACCAGGATTTTAAGCTCCTTCCTGAATGTAATCTCCTTTTCAAACTCCTGCGTGATCGATTCAACCGCTTTTTTCGTTTCCGGCGGATTTATTGCAAAGGTGATGGAGTATTCAGAGGAAGCCTGCGTTATAAGAATAATGTTAATATTCCGTCTGGCAAGTGATCCGAAAAGTCTCATGGATGTGCCTGTTACCCCGACCATCGACGGACCCTGGAGGGTTACTAGGTCAATGTGATCGATCGATGAAATACCCTTTATCGGACTCCGGCCGTCAGTCCTGATTTTATCACTGATCAACGTTCCCTGCGACTCGGGATTAAAGGTATTCTTAATTGTGACCGGGATAAGCTTTTTATAAACTGGTCGAAGAGTAGGAGTAAATATAACCTTTGCACCAAAGTGAGAAAGTTCAATAGCTTCTGAATAAGTAAGACTATCAATGGCATATGCTTTTTCAACCTTTTTCGGATCGGCCGTCATAAATCCATCGGTATCGGTCCATATCTCAAGCATATCTGCATTAAGCGCTGCAGCTATGATAGCTGCAGTGTAATCCGATCCTCCACGCCCAAGCGTTGTTGTTTCATTCTTCCAGGTTGAAGCAATAAATCCGGGAACAAGAATCAGCTTTTTCCTGTTTTTTATCTTCTTCCGGATCAGGGAATTTGTCAATGCAAAATCAACGTTTGCATTTCCATAATTATCATCTGTCCTGATTAATTCACGTGCATCGAGTAGTGCGCAATTGTCAAGAAATGCGGATACTATTGACGATGAAAGTCTTTCCCCGGCGCTGAGGACTTTGTCCCGGGAGTATTTGCTCAGTTCCCTCAGCAGGAACAATCCGTTCAGGGTTTCAGCAAGTTCAGAAAAGACCTGATCTGTTGCTGCCCGGGCCCTATCAAGAGCCTTCCCAGAAAGAAGTTCGCTGCTGACTTTCCCGTGCATCGCGATCATCTCTTTGAGCTCCTTCCGATATCCGGCATTATGTGATGCAGCCAGCTCGCTTATGTTTTTCAGGGAATCAGTCACGCCCTGAAATGCTGATACCACGACAACCAAAGGCAGCTGTTCACGACCTATTATCTTCCTGACGATCCTTATCCTTTCAGCATTGCCTACAGAAGATCCTCCGAATTTCAGGACTTTCATAAAAGATTAAAATTGTAATCTGGACTTGAAAAGCAAATAATTCTGAAATAAAAGTGCAAAAATA
>JAUZNW010000105.1 GCA_030706785.1 Bacteroidota bacterium
CAAAGATAGGAATAAATTGATAAATGAAACAATTATTCTCTGAAATCGTAAAATAATTTATATTGCACTCCTTTTTCATTCCACAATTGCACCCCTGAACAGACTCATTGATCACATGTACTCACCTCCCTCCCGATAGCTATCGGGACCTCTCTGCTGACGTAACGAAGGGGAATCCTGAGCGGAGCGAAGGAAGTGGGTGAGTACATGGATGTCTAAACTCTTTCAGCCACGAGGTCACCGACCTCTGCCGTGCCATATCCCATTTTGCCGGCTGACAGATCCCTGATCTTGTTGGCGGTGATATCCATAACAGCTTTTTCAATGGCTACGGCTGCTTTATCCTCCCCCAGATGTTCAAGCATCATTCCTCCGGAGCAGATGGCTGCCAGGGGGTTTATCACATTCTTCCCAGTGTATTTAGGCGCTGATCCGCCGATAGGCTCAAACATTGATACCCCTTCAGGATTTATGTTTCCGCCTGCGGCGATTCCCATCCCTCCCTGGGTGATCGCACCCAGGTCGGTAATGATATCACCGAACATGTTGCCGGTAACAATTACATCGAACCACTCCGGATTCTTTACCATCCACATGCAGGTAGCGTCAACATGGTAATACTCTCTTTTTATGTCGGGATATTCAGATGCGCCAATCTCGTGAAATGCCCTTTCCCATAGATCAAATACGTAAGTCAGTACATTGGTCTTACCGCAAAGTGCAAGGATTTTTTTCCTGTTTCTTTTCCTTGCATACTCAAATGCATACCGCAGGCAGCGGTCAACCTGGAAACGTGTGTACACCATATTCTGTATGGCAACCTCATCAGGCGTCCCTTTCATTATGACACCGCCGCTGCCCGTATAAACATCTCCCGTATTTTCCCTTACAACTACATAGTCAATATCTTCGGGACCTTTATTCTTAAGAGGTGTGGTTACACCCGGATACAGCTTTACCGGACGAAGATTGATGTACTGGTCAAGCTCAAACCTGAGTCTCAGCAATATTCCTTTCTCAAGGATGCCGGGCCTGACATCCGGATGGCCGATAGCACCGAGTAGGATTGAATCATATTTTCTTAATTCCCCGACAGCTGAATCCGGAAGTATCTCACCTGTTCTAAGGTATCGGTCACCTCCAAAATCAAATTCGTGATAACTGATCCCGAATCCGAATTTTAGGGCAGCAGCACTGAGCACTTTTCTCGCTTCCCTGACGACTTCAGGACCTGTTCCGTCTCCCGGTATCACCGCGATATTGTAGGATTTCCCCATAAGAGTTATCTGATTTCCTGTTATTTACTGAGATATTGGTAATGATGATTTTGGATTCTTCAAACGATCAGGTATTTCACGGGTTTTCCCGTTAAGCCCTTCGAAAATGTTCAGCATCTTTTCGGTTGCCTTTATAGCCGATTCGGTCTGATCGGCATCAAGCCCTTTGGTCCTGAATTCCCTGTCGTGATAATTCCAGGTAATAACTGTCTCAACGAGTGCATCAGTCCTGCCTCCGGGAGGTATTGATACTTCGTAATCGGTGAGAGTAGGCAGTTCTTTGCCAAGCTTGTCATAGATCACCCTGAGCGCTTTCATGAAAGCATCGTACTGACCATCACCCGACGATGTCTCCTGGTAAAGATTCCCTTCGATATCGATCAGGACGCTGGCTGACGGCTTTAATCCGTATGAAAGTGACAGGGAGTAATTTTTAATGAATATTTTGTATTCCGTCCTGTCATTTCCAAGGACATCAGAAATTATGAATAACAGGTCCTCGGTTGTTACATTTTCCTTCTTGTCACCAAGTTCAATCACGCGTTGTGTGACTTTCACAATTGATTCCGGGCTGAGATCGAGACCGAACTCCTCAAGGTTTTTCCTGATCGTTGCTTTCCCCGATTGCTTCCCGAGAGCATATTTCCTTCTTCTTCCAAACCTTTCGGGCAACAGGTTATTGTAGTAAAGATTATCCTTGCTATCGCCATCAGCATGGATGCCGGATGTCTGGGTAAAAACATTTGCACCTATAATCGGCTTGTTGACCGGGATCCTTATCCCGCTGAAAGATTCAACCATTTTGCTGGCTTTGGTGATAAGCTGTTCGTCAACACCGGTTTCTGCACCCAGCTGGTCATGAAGAACGCCTATTACGCTTGAGAGAGCAGCATTACCCGCCCGTTCACCAAGTCCGTTGACAGTGGTATGCACTCCCTTAATTCCTGCTTTTACAGCAGCAAGAACATTTGCTGTTGCCAGGTCATAATCGTTATGGGCATGAAAATCGAAATGATGGGAAGGATATTTCTCTGTTATTTCTTTGCAGAAAGCGAAGGTCTGATCAGGATTAAGTATACCCAGGGTATCAGGGAGCATAAACCTGGTAATCCTTTCATCTTTAAGATTATCAAGAATATACATTACATATCCCTCGGAATTGATCATGCCGTTTGACCAGTCTTCAAGATAAATATTGACCTCCATATCAAGCCCTTCAGCCTTTCTGATTATTTCTTTGATGTCGCTGACATGCTGTTCAGGAGTCTTCCTCAGCTGTTTTTCAAGATGCCGAAGTGAGCCCTTGCAGAGAAGGTTTACCACTTTCCCGCCGGCATTATGGATCCAGTTCAGGGAAACATCCCCGTCCACGAATCCGAGGACTTCCACCTTCCTCTGGAGGTTGTGTTGCCTGGCCCACTCGGTTATTTTCCTAAGTGCTTCAAATTCTCCTGAGGAAACACGGGCTGAAGCGACTTCAATGCGGTCAACTTTTACTTCCTTCAGCAGGAGATTGGCAATATGGACCTTTTCAAAGGGTGAGTAGGAGACTCCCTGGGTCTGTTCCCCATCCCTCAGAGTGGTATCCATTATTTCAATTCTCATCCTAATACTTTTTAGCGTTCTCAAATAAAGTTATCTGCTTCCTGATGCTGAGCAGAAAATCGATGTCATCGAGACCTTTCAGCAGGCACAGCTTTTTGTAAGGATTGATCTCAAACGTAAGCGATTCCCCGGATGAAAGTACAGTAAGAAGCTGTTTTTCAAGATCAATGCGAACAATCGTTTCAGGATTTTTTGTAACAAGGGTTAGCAGATCCTGGAGGAATTTTTCAGGAACGACGACAGGCAGCAATCCGTTGTTGAGTGCATTGTTCCCGAAGATATCTGCAAAAAAGCTTGAGACAACTGCCCTGAATCCATGGTCGTATATTGCCCAAACAGCATGCTCGCGGCTTGATCCGCTTCCAAAGTTCTTACCGGCTACAAGGATCTTGCCATGATATCCTGAATTGTTCAGTACAAATCCCGGAATAGGTTTACCAGATTTATCGAATCTCCAGTCCCTGAATAGGTTTTCTCCGAATCCTTCTCTAGAAGTGGCACTTAAAAAACGTGCCGGAATTATCTGATCTGTGTCAACATTTTCCAGAGGTAATGGAACACAGGTTGATTCAAGTATTTCAAATTTTTCTTTTGACATTTCTTTAAATTTTAGTTCATTGACTAGTCAATGAATTCGCGGGGATCTGTTATTTTCCCGGTTAAAGCAGCTGCCGCGGCTGTCAGCGGGCTGGCAAGAATTGTCCTTGCGCCGGGTCCCTGCCTGCCTTCAAAATTCCTGTTCGATGTTGATACTGCATATTTGCCTGCTGGTATCTTGTCTTCATTCATTGCCAGGCATGAAGAGCAGCCTGGCTGGCGAAGTTCAAATCCTGCCTTGTTGAGAATCCTGACAAGACCTTCGTCATGAGCCTGCTGTTCAACAAATTTTGAACCAGGGACGATGAGTGCGGTAACATCCGGTGATTTTTTCCTGCCTTTGACGAGCCTGGTAAAAGCCCTGATATCCTCTATTCTCCCGTTGGTACAGCTGCCCAGGAATACATAGTCAACAGGTTGTCCGATCAGTTTCATACCGGGTACAAATCCCATATAGTCGAGTGATTTGAGGAATGATGGTTCCAATCCGGCACTTACATCATCCATTGTAGGAATTGAATCATCTATGGCTACTGCCATTCCAGGATTGGTCCCGAAAGTTATCATTGGCTTTATATGATCGGCATTGAACTCTATCTCACGGTCAAATTCTGCACCCGGATCACTTTTGAGATCCCTCCATTTCAGAAGCAGTGAATTCCAGTCAAAGTTACCCGGAAGTGAAGGCAGGTATTTCAGATACCGGAACGTTACTTCATCAGCTGCAATCAATCCGCCCCTTGCACCCATTTCGATACTCATGTTGCAGATTGTCATCCGGGCTTCCATACTCAGCTCTTTTACCGCATTGCCGGAATACTCGACAAAATAGCCAGTCGCGCCTCCTGTTGAAACCTGTGAAATAATGTACATTATCAGGTCCTTGGCTGTTACTCCCTTGTTCAGCTTACCCGTTATATTGATTCTCATCTTCTTCGGTTTCGGCTGAATAATGCACTGGGTCGCAAGCACCATCTCAACCTCACTTGTTCCTATACCAAAAGCAATCGCTCCAAAGGCGCCGTGGGTAGATGTATGACTGTCTCCGCATACAATGGTCATGCCGGGCTGGGTATACCCGAGCTCCGGACCAATCACATGGACGATCCCGTTCTTTGGATGATTAAGGCCGAAGAACTCAATTCCATATTTTCCGCAATTCTCCCTGAGCTTTTCAACCTGGTTTCTTGAAAGCTCCTCCTTAACAGGCAGGTGCTGATTGGCCGTCGGAATATTGTGGTCTGCGGTTGCAAGAGTTTTTTCAGGCCTGAATACGGGCAATCCCCTCTTTTTCAATCCTTCAAATGCCTGAGGGCTTGTTACTTCATGGATATAATGCTGATCGATATACAGAACATCCGGCCCTCCTTCAACAGAATGGACAACGTGAGCATCCCATATCTTGTCAAAAAGTGTATTTGGTTCCATACTACAAATTTTACCCCCTGCCCCCTAAAGGAGGTTTAATATGACATCGATTCCCCCCTTCAGGGCGATAGGAGGTTACTTTATTTTTGAAATTGCATCAATAAATGCTTCCACTGAAGCTGTTATAATATCAGTATTTGCAGAAAATCCGTAATAGATCTTCCCCTGGTGTTCAACCTGGATATGTACCTTTCCGATATCGTCGCTTCCTTTTGTAATTGCCTGGATAAGGAACTCCTCCAGATGTACAGTTTTGCTGATAAGTTGTCTGACTGCGGTGAATGAGGCATCGATGGGACCATTACCTGTTGCAGTTGAAGTGTGAACTTCCCCGTTTATCCTGATACCAACCGTTGCAACAGGGAGAGTCGACTTGCCGCATGTTATCTGGAGAAGCTCGAGCTTGAGGGCTCTTTCCCCTGAATAGACCTCTCCTGAAAGTATCCTGAGGTCTTCATCGTTAATTTCCTTCTTCTTATCTGCGAGCAAAAGGAAACGATGGTACAGATCATCGAGCTCTTCTTTGCCGAAGGAGTATCCGAGCGATTCCAGCCTGTGGTTCAGTGCTGCCCTTCCACTTCTTGCAGTCAGAATGATCGATGACTCCTTGATCCCGACCTCGTGGGGATCGATTATCTCGTAGTTTTCACGGAATTTAAGAACGCCATCCTGGTGGATGCCTGACGAGTGGGCAAAAGCGTTCCTTCCGACTATGGCCTTGTTGGCCTGCACCGGCATGCTCATCAGAGTTGATACAAGCCTGCTTGTACTGAAGATCAGCCTGGAATTAATGTCTGTTTTCAATCCCAGGTTATGATGGCTTTTAAGTATCATTACAACCTCTTCAAGGGAAGTATTGCCCGCCCGCTCTCCGATGCCGTTCATGGTGACCTCTACCTGACGGGCTCCGTTAAGGACACCCATAATTGTATTAGCGGTCGCCATGCCAAGATCATTATGGCAATGAGTCGATATAACTGCCTTATCAATATTCGTTACATTTTCTTTAAGGTACCTGATTTTCGTGCCATATTCTTCCGGCAGGCAGTAACCGGTAGTATCAGGAATATTTACCACAGTAGCCCCGGCCTTTATAACTGCTTCTATGACCTTTGCCAGATATTCGTTGTCGCTTCTCCCGGCATCTTCGGCATAGAATTCGACATCCTCAACGAACTTCTTTGCATATTTCACTGCATCTGCCGCTCTCCTGAGGATCTCCTCGGGTGTCGTTTTGATTTTGTATTTGATATGGTAGGGAGAAGTTCCGATTCCAGTGTGGATTCTCTTCCTTTTTGCATATTGAAGGGCTTCGGCAGCCACCTCAATATCTTTCTTGACCGCTCTTGTCAGGGCACAGATCACAGGACTAGTGATTGCTTTTGAGATCTCAACGACGGACCGGAAATCACCAGGACTCGAGATCGGGAATCCGGCTTCGATCACGTCGACCCCAAGGGCTTCAAGAGCACGGGATACTTCAATTTTTTCAACTGTATTCAGCTGGCATCCCGGTACCTGCTCCCCGTCCCTCAGGGTCGTATCGAAAATGATTACTTTGTCTTCCATGCGCTGTTGGTTTATGATAGTTAAGTTTCTTTATATTCCTCTATTCCTCCCGCCGTGGCGGAAAAAGCTCTTAAAGAGGGGAATAATGTGATATCTTTATCTTTTATCTTTGCTTCCTGGCCTCAGTTTCCGGACTGCTGCGCCTGTGCGCCACAATTCCGAATTACCCAGTTCCCGCAATTCAGCATCGAGGCTTTCCCTGTAATTCGGTGCGCCGGTGGATTTTAAAACTCTTACACATTCCTCACCAGATTTCACCTTTTTGTAGAGGTCTTCAAAAACAGGGAGTACAGCAGCCCTGAATTTTGGTCTCCAGTCAAGTGCGCCTCTCTGAGCCGTGGCGCTGCAGTTGGCATACATCCAGTCCATCCCACGTTCATCCACCAGCCTGATAAGACTCTGTGTCAGCTCTTCAACAGTCTCGTTAAATGCCTCGGAAGGTGAATGTCCGTTCTTACGAAGGACCTCATACTGTGCATCCATGATCCCTGCAAGTGCGCCCATAAGCACTCCCCTTTCTCCGGTGAGATCTGAATAAACCTCATTTTCAAAGGTTGTGGGGAAGAGGTATCCCGATCCGATTGCAATTCCCAGGGCAAGAATACGTTCAGTTGCTCTGCCTGTAAAATCCTGAAAGACAGAATAGCTTGAATTTATGCCGGTTCCTGCAAGGAAGTTCCTTCTGACGCTTGTCCCCGAACCTTTAGGTGCGCAAAGGATAACATCAATATCTGATGGCGGGACAACACCTGTATGCTCTTTGTAAGTAATGGAGAACCCGTGAGAAAAATATAGTGCATTGCCTTTTTTAAGGCAAGGTTTGATCTTTGGCCAGAGTATCCTCTGTGCGGCATCGGAAACAAGATATTGAATTATAGTCCCTTTAGCAGCGGCTTCTTCAGGGGTGAAGAGAGTTTTTCCCGGGACAAATTCATCTTTAACCGCTTTATCCCAGTCAGCTTTAAATTCCGGGGCCTGTCCGACAATAACATTGATGCCATTTTCTTTCATATTCAGAGCTTGTGCAGGGCCCTGAACGCCATATCCTATCACTGCTACAATCTCATCTTTAAGAACTTCACGTGCTTTTGAGAGTGGAAACTCATCCCTTGTTACCACATCTTCAGGTACTCCGCCAAAATCTATTTTTGCCATATTCTATTATTATTTAAATGTTCTGTTGTTTTCAGTATCTGATTAATGTTCTGTTGCTGCCAAAGGTTGCTAAATAATCCGGATCCTTAATTAAATACCCGTATCTCCTCCGGCTTAGGCCTGTTAGCTTCATCCATTTCCTGCAGGTAGGCATTAAGCTCCTTAACCTGCCTGGTGATGGCCACCCGGCCAGATCTTACAAACTGGAGAACTCCCAGTGGCTGCAGTTCCTCAAGGAGATCTGTTATATCTCCTTTATGTCCGGTTTTCTCAATAATCATATACTCCGGTGTAACTGTAAGAATTCGTGCATGATGGTTCCTTACTATGTGGTCGATCGTATTGCCGGACATAAGACCCTTTGTAGGTACTTTGTAGAGGGCTATTTCCTGGTAAATTATTTCATCGGTAGTATGGACAAATACCTTAAGTACATCCACCAGCTTTTGCATCTGCCGTGCAACCTTCTGGACCATTTCTGCAGTTGTCCTGACAACGAGCGTGAGCATCTGGACTCCCTTGACAGCAGATTCGGATGCAGTTATACTTTCAATATTTATCTGCCTGCGTGTAAGGATTATGGTTATCTGGCTCAGGATCCCTATATGATCCTCCGTGAAAAGCGAAATTGTATATTCCTGTTTCATAACTTTTGGTTTTATTCTCTGTGAAGCTCAGTGCAAGTATTTCACTCCCAACCCCCTGAAGGGGGCCTGTAAAAAGTCCACTTCAGGGGATTTAGGGGTAAAATCTGTATGAGGTCACAGAGGTTTTTATTTATATGTCAATGTCACATCCGATACGGAAGCCCCAGGTTCCACCATGGGAAGTATGTTCGCCTCCCTGTCAATTACTACATCAAGCAGGTATGGTCCCTCCGCAGCCAGCATTTCAGCAAGTGAATCCTTAAGGTTTTTCCTGTCGGAAACCTTCTTCCCCGATATTTTATAACCTTTCGCAATTGTTACAAAATCAGGATTTACCAGCTTGGTTGATGCATACCTTTTTGAGAAGAACATATCCTGCCACTGGCGCACCATTCCAAGGAACTCATTATTAAGTATGATAAGCTTTACAGGGACATGGTAATGCAGAATTGTTCCCAGTTCCTGGATCGTCATCTGGAAGCCTCCATCACCGATAAATGCAATAACCTGTTTATCAGGTCTCCCGATCTTTGCACCTATTGAAGCAGGCAGTCCGAATCCCATCGTTCCCATTCCCCCCGAGGTGACCAGGCTGTTTGGCTCTGAAAATTTGTAGTAGCGGGCAACCGACATCTGGTTCTGACCAACATCAGTGACAATGATTGCTTCACCATTTGTCAATTCAGATATCAGACGGACCACTTCTCCCATTTTAAGCTGGCCTTTTATGGGTTTGGTTTCGTTCTTTATTACTTTATCATACTCTATCTTATCACAAATCCTGAACTCCCTTATCCATTTTTCGAAAGAATTCTCTTTTACAAGCGGGATCAGATGGGTGAGGACTTCTTTAGCGTCATTATTTATTTCAACATCCACAATCACATTCTTATTGATCTCGGCCTCATCAATCTCGATATGTATTATCCTGGCCTTCTTTGCGTATTTTTTAAGATTTCCTGTAACCCGGTCGTCGAACCGCATGCCAATTGCAATTATAAGATCAGCCTCATTTGTAAGCATGTTTGCGGCATAATTGCCGTGCATTCCGAGCAATCCGGCATAAAGCCTATGCCCCGACGGGAACGCTGAAAGCCCGAGCAGTGTAACTGCAACCGGAATACCTGTCTTCTCGGCAAATTGCATAAGTACCTTTTCTGCTCCGGAAATCAGCACACCATGTCCGGCAAGAATCAAGGGCTTTTCAGCATGGTTGATCATTATTGAAGCTGACTCAATTGGTCTTGTCCTGAGGGGGATGTGCGGATTATAGCTTCTGAGGTAATTGCACTTTATATATTTGAAATCAAGCTTTTCAATCTGGGCATCCTTGGCAATATCGATGAGCACAGGACCCGGGCGTCCGGTACTGGCAATGAAAAATGCCTTTGCCAGTACACCTGGAATATCCTCTGACTTTTTGATCTGTGCATTCCATTTTGTAACGGGCATTGATACTCCAAGAATATCAGTTTCCTGGAACGCATCTGTTCCGATAAGGCTTGAGACAACCTGGGCAGTTATAAAGACGACTGGTACTGAATCGAGGAAAGCATTGGCTATTCCCGTAACCAGGTTTGTCGCGCCAGGTCCGGATGTGGCAAAGCAGACCCCTGGTTTGCCAGTTACCATAGCATAAGCCTGTGCTGCATGAGCTGCTCCCTGCTCGTGGCGGGTGAGGATGTGCCTGATCTTGCCCTCATAGTCAAGCAGCTTGTCATATACCGGCATTATAGCACCTCCGGGATACCCGAATATTGTATCAACACCTTCCTCGATCAGGCATCTTAGAATTGCTTCAGCGCCGGTAATAGTTTCGTGTCCGTTGGTCTGTTCAACTGCTTCCGGAGTCTCCTTTTCAGCTGTCATATTATTGATTTTGTCTGTCATCTACTGTTTTATCTATTATCCATCCCTGTTTATTTTCTTCCCTGCACCTCGTACCCCGTACCCCATACCTCATACCATTCTTACAGCTCCCTTATCTGCCGAACTTACCATCAACGCATATGCCTTCAGGGATGATGGTATTGTCCTTTTTCTTGCTGACGGTTTGTAAGCGTCATCCCCCCTTGATTCCATCTTATGTCTTCTGTTATTAAGTTCAGTATCAGATAATAGTACATTGATCTTCCTGCCGGTGACATCAATTTCTATTTGATCTCCCGGTTGCAGCAAAGCTATTTCCCCACCAGCCGCTGCTTCAGGTGAAATATGCCCTATTGACAAACCGGATGTTCCTCCCGAAAACCTTCCGTCTGTCAGCAGCGCGCATTTCTTGTCGAGCAGCTTTGATTTGAGATATGATGTAGGATAAAGCATTTCCTGCATCCCGGGCCCACCCTTAGGTCCTTCATACCTAATAACCACGGCATCACCCCCTTTAACCTTTCCCGAAATTATCCCGTCGGCTGCTTCTTCCTGTGATTCAAAAACAACAGCAGGGCCTCTGAACTTAAGAACTGACGGATCAACTCCTGCCGTTTTAACTATGCAACCATTCTTCGCTATATTGCCATAGAGGATGGCCAGACCGCCATCCCTGTTATAGGCATTTTCCACACTTCTGATGCATCCATGCATCCTGTCTGTATCGGCTGACTCATATTTTAAATTGTGAGATCCCATCTCGGAACTCCGGCTACCTGAAGGAGCGCTCAGGTAAAAATCCATTGCTTCACCTGTTAACTTCCTGCTCAGTATATCCCATTCTGAAATGGCTTCTTTCAAGGTTGGATAATCTGCACGTCTGACCGAAGTGTCTATCAGGTTGTTCCTTTCAAGTTCTCCCATCAATGACATAACTCCGCCTGCACGGTTTACATCCTGGATATGATAGGGTGAACTCGGGGCTACCTTGCAGATATTCGGGATCCTTCGAGACAGGTTATCAATATCCTTCATTGTAAAATCAACGCCTGCTTCACTTGCTATTGCCAGAAGGTGGAGGACAGTGTTGGTGGATCCCCCCATCGCTATGTCGAGCGACATTGCATTTACAAACGCCTGCCTTGTTGCAATGGACCGGGGCAATATACCTGAGTCTCCTTCATTGTAATACCAGTTGGCGAGATCAACAATCAGAGCTGCTGCCTTACTTACCAGCTTAAGTCTGTTTTTATGGGTTGCAATCAGAGTGCCGTTCCCGGGGAGAGCTAATCCAAGAGCCTCAACAAGGCAGTTCATTGAGTTGGCAGTAAACATACCCGAGCATGATCCACACGTGGGGCAGGCTGACATCTCCATGTCAAAAAGAGATTTGCTGTCTACGGTATCATCTGCCGCAGCGACCATTGTATCGATCAAATCGATATCCTTCTGGTTATATCTTCCGGCTTCCATAGGGCCACCTGATAAGAACAGAGCTGGAATGTTAAGCCTCATGGCAGCCATAAGCATACCGGGTGTTATTTTGTCACAATTGCTAATACAGATCATTGCGTCTGCCAGATGAGCATTGCATACATACTCAACGCTGTCGGCAATAAGCTCTCTTGACGGAAGGGAATAAAGCATTCCGTTATGGCCCATTGCAATTCCATCATCTATAGCGATTGTGTTGAATTCGGCTGCGAAAAGCCCCCGCTTCTCAATTTCTTTTTTTATCAGCTGACCGGTCTCATGGAGGTGAACATGTCCGGGTACAAACTGTGAAAATGAATTTACAATTGCGATCACAGGTTTCCCAAAGTGTTCGTCTCTCATGCCGTTAGCCCTCCAGAGGCTTCTTGCCCCTGCCATACTCCTGCCTTCTGTTGTTCCTGAGCTCCTTAAACGGATCTTCATTTTTCAAAAAAGTATTTAACAAAAAAGGCTTCCCGGTCGATCCGGAAAGCCTCTGTATATTTATAATCATATTATTCCCGGATCATTGTTTTCTGGTAACAATAAGGATGAGGGCAATAATATGTATCAGGTTTCTGAACACTCTTTGGTTAAAATTGAATGACAAAAGTATTTATATTTTTAATATTTCAAACAAAAAATGCATTTTTTCTTCAAATTTTATTCGAAAAAACCGGAGCATACTTTATAAATAATATTTAAAATGCTTAAATACAGCATGATAGAATAACTTCTATTATTATCAATTCATATCATTGGATTTTAAATTATGCAACTGAAATCATTTATGAAGTGTTAGTAGAGCACTGTGAGCTGGCATAACTAGCAGAATATTAATATTTTATCATGTACACAATCCATACTCTGCATCCCGCCTTCCAGGTTTTCTACTCCATACCCCGCACCTAGCACCTATTTGAATTGTTTAATATACTCAAGGAACTCCTTCGCGCATTTATCGAGATTTTCAACAGATCCTCCTTCTTCAAGAACTTCGCACATCTAGTATGCAATATAGCCCTGATATCCGATCTCCTTAAGCGTTTTGATGAAGGTTTTGTAATCGAGGAATCCCTTGGGCATGGGAACTGCCCTCATTTGAGATTCCTGACGCAGGTAATTGGTGTGGTTGAGATCATATTTGTACCTGGGGAGCCCGGCGTAGTCTGCCGTTGTTGTATGAACGAGGTACGGCTTCATTGTATAAATACCCTGTTTTATTTCTTCCGGAGTTAATCCCTCAAGCGTTGGAGACCAGCAGTCAAAAGCAGCTTTCACATTGGGAAGGTTGCTTCATCGAGCAGCCATTTCATTGCATTATGATGGAGTGCAATATCATGATGGTTCTGGACAGCAAGGGTAACACCGTATTTTGCTGCCAGCTTTCCAGCCATCTGCAATCCTTCCACCACCGTTGCATATTGCTTGTCATATGGTATATCGGGCCGTTCGTAACCTTTGTATATACGTACCATATTTGTTCCCAGATCCCTTGCGAGTCGTGCAAGCTCTCCGACATAGACTGCCTGTATCTCA
>JAUZNW010000106.1 GCA_030706785.1 Bacteroidota bacterium
TACTGCGCCTGAAGTGCCGATGACATCCTATTTGCCACTTTATCCGAAGCCTCAATTTCGGGATGGATAATATTTACGATCCCGTTAAATACGCCGGGCTTTCCGAATACAATGAATTCTACTCCCGGAGGATAGTTACCAGGTATCCATTTAGTTCCCTTGAACCAGACAAGCTTTACAGTCCCGGTATCATCCTGAAAATCAGCAACAAGCCTTTTCCCCTGGCCATGTCCCTCAGTATAATATCCTCTGATATAACCCTTGACCTGGACAGTTGGAAGCTCAGGATCAAGCTCAGCGATCTTGTAGAATTTTGTTCTGTCGATATATTTGAAGGGGAAATAATAAAGAAGATCACGGAACGTGCAGATATTAAGTTCTTTATTCAGCAAATCCGCTCTTTTTGGCCCGACTCCGGTGAGATATGTAATGCTCGTATCGAGAAAGTCCTGCATATCGGTGACAATGACGGATCTGAAAAAATTACCCGAAATTAGTTATTTTTGAGGAGCCGACCTAATCACTGGGATATGTACGCCTGTCTTCTCCTTAAGCATATCTGGTATTTAATTTCTTCAAGGCATAAAAGAGGGCACGGGATTCACAGTCCCTTTGTCTTCTGGCTTGTTTCCGGGGTGTTCCGGAATAAAATCAGTTCTGACATTGTCTGTTCTATTGAAAAGATCAGAAAAGAGATGATCGCAGATACCCGTTCACTGATTGTAAACGACCTCGGAGCGGGATCAAAGCATATGAAAACAAATTCAAGAAGAGTGTCAGAGATTGCCAGATATTCAGCAGTTCCCAGAAAATATGGAGCCTTCCTGTCCGGGATGTCTGCAGCATTCGGGAAGCCTTCGATGCTCGAGTTCGGAACTTCACTCGGCATAAGTACCATGTATCTAGCAGCCTCATCGCCTGATGCAATGGTATATACAATGGAGGGTTGCGAATCCACTTCCGCTGTTGCCGGCGAGAACTTCACCAGAGCCGGATTTACCAATATCACTCAACTCACTGGTTCCTTTGATGATCTTTTACCCCGGATAAAAGATATGGACATCAGTCCTGGCCTGGTATTTATTGACGGCAATCACAGGAAAGAACCTCTCCTCCGGTATTTTGACCAGGTGGTGGAAATGTCTGGCAGCAAAACAGTTGTAATAATTGATGATATAAATTCAAACACTGAGATGGCAGAAGCATGGACGGAGATCAGGAATCACCGGAAAGTGAGCTTTTCAGTGGATATATTCAGGATGGGGATAGTTTTCTTCAGGAAGGGAATGACCCGTTTTAATTATGTGATAAGGTATTAACAATTTTTAAGGCATATTTTAAGGTTATTTTTTCTTATTTAAGATAATTAGTCTAATTTCGAAATTTCAAATTAAAAACGAATTATGGATAAAGTAATTGAGATTCAGGATATTGTTAAGAATTACCAGGTCGGAACTGTTATCGTAAGGGCTTTAAGATCAGTATCAATCGACATTAACAGGAACGAATACGTAGCAATTATGGGGCCTTCCGGATCGGGTAAATCGACGCTGATGAACCTTTTAGGATGCCTTGATACTCCTACCAGCGGCACTTATATCCTGAATGGTACTGACGTAAGCAAGATGGAAGATGACTACCTGGCCGAGATCAGGAACAAGGAGATCGGTTTCGTCTTCCAGACTTTTAACCTGCTTCCGCGGTACACAGCTCTTGAAAACGTTACTTTACCACTTATTTATGCAGGAGTTCCGAAAGTTGAAAGGGAGAAGGTGGCTATTGAGACTCTTGACCAGGTCGGGCTGGCCGACAGGATGACACATAAGCCAAATGAGCTTTCAGGTGGTCAGCGCCAGAGGGTCGCTATCGCACGTGCCCTTGTGAACAAGCCTTCAATAATCCTTGCTGACGAGCCCACAGGTAATCTCGACAGCAAGACGTCAATCGACATTATGGGGCTTCTCGACGAGATCCACAGGAAAGGTAACACAGTCATTGTTGTAACACATGAGGAGGACATTGCCAAGCATGCAGCACGGATAATCAGGCTGCTCGACGGGGAGGTTTCACACGATGCACCAAATGAGAAGTATGTCGGGGTCAGATAAAAAACTGACAATCCTTCTTTTTAAACGCGTTTTCAATTAACTCATGAAAATATACACCCGGTCAGGTGATGACGGAACGACTTCATTACCCGGGGGTAAAAGAGTTCCCAAATTCGATCTGAGCATCGAAGCCTGTGGCTCGATTGACGAGCTAATATCCTGGATAGGCCTGCTGAGGGATTTCCTGGAGAATGAGGGCAGGAGAGAGATCCTTTTATACATTCAGGACCAGCTTATGAGATGTGCTGCATCACTCGGTGATATGGAATGCAAAAGGGTTAAGGATTGCCTTCCGGCTGAGGACTGTGTCACGAAGATCGAAAACGAAATTGACAGGATGGAAGCCAAGCTTCCTTCAATGAAGAAATTCAGCCTTCCCGGAGGCCATATTCTCGTATCTTATTGTAATATAGCACGATGTGTGTGCAGAAGGGCAGAACGTGATGTTTTCAGACTGAATGATTCTAAAAAAATACCTGAAATAATTTGCAAATTCCTAAACCGTCTCTCCGATTATTTGTTTGTACTGTCGCGACAGATCGGCTTAGATCTTGATATTCAAGAAGTTGAATGGTCGATCTAAGACCAGTAAAAACAAAAATACAATATTGTTTTTTGTTTAAAATAATATATATATTTGCGAAATTTTGTTAACCCATTAGTTAATCAGAAATTATGTACTGGACACTTGAATTAGCATCAAAACTTGAAGATGCTCCATGGCCTGCAACAAAAGATGAGCTGATAGACTTTGCCATTAGGTCAGGTGCCCCGATGGAGGTTATTGAAAACCTCCAGGAGATTGAAGATGAGGGAGATATCTATGAAAGTATAGAAGATATCTGGCCTGATTATCCCAGTAAGGATGATTTCTTTTTTAATGAAGATGAATACTGATAAAAGGGCTGGCCGGTGGGGTCAGCCTTTTATTTAGGAAAAATATCTGAGACTCTTTTAGGTCTTAACCTGTCAAGCCAGATAAAACCATCAAGCCTTTTTGTGTGAGGATTTACAGTTGAAGGAGGATCAATGACTCCTTCCGGATTCTGGTACTCATTTATTCCGGTTATTTTGCCATCATCGACAAAGATCTCGATGCGGGCACATTTTGCCTGGTTTACCCCGACTACCCTGTTCTGATCAAGAAGATAGTAGATTGTTTCCCCGTTTCCTTCAATGTCAATTTTGTACAACTTATTGTCTCTGAACCACCCTGTCAGCGATCTGCCTTTGATCTGGTTAAATCTGGAGGAATCGACCTGGCTTACAATAAAAGCAGAATTGTAAAGCAACATTCTGTCAGCTTTCCGGTTTTTGGTGAAAAGTGCAATTGAATCGGAAGTAAGCTGGTTCTCCTTTGACCATATAATGGGTGATCTGTACATTCTTATCACTGAATCACGGTATGAGTAGGAGAGGGAGTCACATTTTGCCTGAAGGTCTTTGCTGAAAATCCTGCAGCCATGAAATGCCCTCATCAGCCTGTATTCCCGTAGTGATGAGTCGGCCATCGTAACCGCGTTTATTGTATCCGCATGAAGATGAAGGGAATCATTTTCGGTGATCTGTATGAATTCTGCCCTGTCGGTCACCAGGAATTTTTCAGGTTTCTTGTAATACCATGCATAATTACCCTTGAGTATGATATTGTTAGTGGTGTCGATGATGACAGTATTCCTGAATGCCTGGCCGTAACCCTGGACGCCATCATAAAACAGCGAATCTCCATGAATCACCTGTTCCCTGTTGTCAATAACAGCATTTTTCCAGATCCTTGAAATATCATTCTTAGTGTCATACCATCCCTTTTCGCAGTAGAGGTAAAGGCTGTCACCTTTAAGCTCTGATGGCCCGGTAAAATATGATGTCTCACTTTTAGTATTATAATCCATGGTATCGGCAGTCATCACGTAATCAGGATTCACAATTTTTACGCTGTCCTTGAAATGAAACAGGTTCTCGTTGACATAGTAGGTTCCTGTTATGCTTGTAAGAGTGTTTTCCCCATTGATTATCCTTCCATGGTCATTGTATCTTGCTATCTTTCTTGAGACATCATATTTTACCGAATTGGTATAGAGGTGCGTCTCCTTGTCGATAAGCTCCACATTGCCGTCGACTGATGCTGATTCAGCTGTGCCGTCGTAGAAAAGACTGTCTCCCCGGAGCTTCAGGGTATCACCCTGCTGCATGAATATTCTGCTGTAGGCATTTATCTGGTTTACGCTTGTATAGAAATGAGCGCTGTCACAATTCATGAAGATATCCTTATGCTTCAGCGAAACATTTCCTATCAAACGGGTCAACCGCCTTCCGGTAGGCTTTTCAATTTCATCTGTGCCAACGTCGGCATGAAGCACTTCAATCATTGTTTTGCCGGATTTCTGCTGCTGGGGGAGATTCTGGCAGTGGAGCGACCGGGGAAGAAGCAACAGAAATGAGACAATCAGCAGATTTCTTATTGCAACCGGATTAAAAGCAGAAATGCCTGGTTCTATTTCAGCCATCCTTCTTCAAGGAATTTACAAGACTTGAATTCTTCGCTGATTTTAATATATGTTGTCCCGATCTTCTTTTGTATCCACTCCGCGTAGGTCTTCTGGCGTGCATTTGACATTGCGGCATTGTAAATGAACTGGTAATCGTCTTTCAGGTCGACCCTGTGGGCAGGTATTTCATCATCAAGCTTTACGACTCTGAAAACAGTGTTGCCGTTATCATCTGTTGTCTGGAACGGTTCACTTATTTCACCTATTTTCAGGTCCCTGACCTTCACATACATCTCCTTATTAAGCTCATCGAGTGAGAACCAGTTGATTCTTGCAGATGGATTGGTACTTACAAATTTACCGCCGTTGATCCTGCTATCCAGGTGTGTTGAATATTTTATGGCAGCAGCGTCAAATTTAAGGCTGTCCTTTCTTATCAGCTGAGCAATGCTGTCAAGCTTACCTAAGGCTCTTTGTGACTGTTCAGGCGTCACTTTCGGCCTTATCAGTATATGTCGTGTATTTACCAGATCTCCTTTTCTGTCAATAAGCTGGATTATGTGGAAACCGTATTTTGTTTCCACAATCTTGGAGACCGTGCCTTTTGTAAGGCTGAAGGCTGCATCAGCATATGGCTTTTCAAGCTCACCTCGCAACTTGTACCCTATCTCGCCTCCGGTTACTCTTGAGCCGTCCTCTGAATACAATACTGCAAGCGCGTAGAAGCTTTTACCGGCAAGTATCTGGCTACGGATATCAAGGAGCCTCTGTCTTGCTTCAGCCTTGTTCTCCTCATTATCAGGAGGATCAAGCTGTATAATACTGATCTGTACCTTTGACGGGACAACCGGCAGACTGTCTCTCGGAATAATGTTGAAATATCTTTTGACATCATTTGGGGTTATTGAAAGGTTTTTTGAGATATTATTTTGAACCTCTGAAACCACCTGCTGTTCCACCATTGCTTTCCTGATATCCCTCCTGATCTCAACCATGCTTTTCTTAAAGTAGTCTTCGAGAGCCTTTTCGCTGCCGACCTGCCTGATTGCGTCATTTATCCTCATGTTGACATCAGCTTCCACCTGGTCATCAGTCACTGTAATACTGTCGATCCTGGCCTGATCGACAAACAGCTTGGAAATAAGCAATTCATGCAGAACCTGGCAGCGCAGCTCGTCAATTGGCAGCTTGTTGCCGCTTCTCCTGTAGTCGAGCACTCCGTTTTCTATATCCGAGAGGTATACAACTTCATTCCCGGCAATTGCTGCTATTGATTCAACAAGTACCTGGGAATTAGCAGAAGCTGCACTGATTATCAATCCTAACCCCGCTATTAATCCAAATCCTGAACTTCTTTTCATTTTCAATAAATCTTAAGACCGTTTCCCTTTACGGCTTCATCATAGATTCCGTTTTCAAGAGCCTGAATGAATTCGATGCGCCGGTTATTCCAGATCATCCTTTTTATATCATCCCTTACGTATTCAAACGGCGACAGGGTACCCCTGAGTCTGTAATCGTTGATCGTGATAAGGTAAACGGATGATGAGTCGTTTGTTTCATAGGAAGTATATCGCTTCAGAAAAGCCTCCTGATCGCTGATGCCGCTGTTCAGTTCGAGTGAAAGCCGATCCATCGTTACCCACTTTTCATCAAAATCATCGAATTTTTCGGCAAACTGGTAGCAAAGGCTTTCAAGCTCCTGGATATCTTTTTGCTTATTGGACCTGGCCAGCGATTTAATTTTGTACAGGTTTGGAGTTTCAACAGGCACTTTTATGAAGAGGGCTTTTACTATATTGGATGTCAGAATAAAGCTCTTTTCGTTTTTCCGGTAATAGTTTTCAAGCTCACTTTCTGAAATCGTTGTGTCCATTCTCGCAAGCATCATTTGCCGCTGGTATTCATAAACAATGAGGCTTACCCTTGTCTCATTGAGCTGCTGTTCGATCCGATTCTTTAACTCATCGGAGAGGTTTTCCTCAGCTTTCTGGAACATGAGCTCCTTCCTTGCCCATTTGTTTATATAACCCTGGATCACGCCGGTGCTGTCTGATCCTGAGGCCGACTCTCTTACCTGAGAGGGGATTTGATCGTAATACAGAATAACTTTACCGGCTTCAGCAACAGGTATCCGTTTTTCCTTGCTGGTGCTGCTGCAACCTGAAATTGCAAGTAACCCGATTATGATAAAAAAGAATTTATTCATTGCTTAATCTCTTCTTCACTTCCTGAAGGACCAGAGGATCAATCCTGACTGTAAACTTCTTCTTTAATTCGGTTATCCATTCAGCAGTCAGCCAATCCTGGTAGCCTGAGATGACATCAGCCTGAACTTCACTAAATGGTAAAGGTTCAGGTTCATTAACTTTTCTGATGGCAAGGATTGCCGGTAATCCGTTTTTTACAAAGGAATGCTGACCAGTAGTCCAGTTAATCCTGTCGATCTCCTTATCATCCCCAGCAAACCATTTGTCTTCAGTTATTGTAAGGAGGGAATCCCCATTTCTGTTGAACTTCGATTCAAGCCTGATGTCCGGATCACCGTGACGGGAATATTTCCTGTAAAAGTAAGCAAGCTTTTTCCCGCTTTGTGCTTTCTTCAGGATATAGGTCTTGCCCTCAATGCTTCTTTTCGACAGGAAGTTATTCTTATTCTTCTGATAATAATTCTGCAGTCCGGCGGAATCATCCTGAACCTTATTCCAAACATTCTTTGAAGAAATGTCGAACAGTAGAATACCGTCGTGAAATTCATTCATAAGGTACCTGAAATCAGGATATTTCTGTTCCAGCTTCGAATCTTCGTACTTGATCATGTCCTCGGCCAGGATTGATTCTATGGATGTATCAATAAAATACCCGGGTTCCTTTGTAATTACCATATTGCTTCTTTTCTCAAGGTAACCGGCAAATTCACCAGATGAAAGTTTCTGGTTCGCGTAAGAGTAGATATTCCCGGGGGGCAGCTCTTTCCTTGAATACTTCGATTTACCCTGAATAATAAGCGTATCAGTGTGATTTACAAACCATTCATAAACCGCAGAATTCAGCCTGAAGTTGTATTCTTTCTTCAGCCTGGCGATGAATGACTTCCTCCCGAGAGAATTTAGGTTTGACTGGTTTATCTTGCTTTCTAGATATGCTTTAGTTTCTTCAAATGTTCCCGGGACTTTTCTTCCTAGAAGTTTGATGATATGAAAGCCGTAAGGTGTCCGGATGGGCTTGGTATACTCCCCGGTATCCCTGATTGAAAAGGCAGCCTCGGAAAAATCAGGTATGATCTCACCTGCTCCGAACCAATTCATTTCTCCTCCAGCAGCGGCTGACTCCTTATGGTCTGAATATTTGGAGGCAAGCTCTTTAAAGGAAGCGCCGTTCTTCAGTTGCTCGTAAATTTTATTGATCTCCTCTTCTGCCTTCTTTACAGTTTGTTCATCTGATCCGGGAGGCGCTGCCTTCATTATGTGCGCTACCAGGATCTTACCCCTGGAAGGACGCCTGTTGATCACTTTTATAATATGGTATCCAAAAGGGGTTCTTACCGGCATAGAAACTGTACCGGGTTTCAATGTGTAGGCTGCTTCCTCAAAAGGTGTGATCATCTGGAATACAGTGAAATAGCCAAGATTTCCACCGTTTGTGAGGACTGACCTGTCATCAGAAACAGCTTTTGCTACCTGATCAAAAGGCTCGCCCCTTATTATCCTTTCCCTGACATCAATGGCTTTTTTGTAGGCTTTAAGAGTATCTTCAGGTGACGCATCGGGCTTGCAACTAATAAGGATATGCGAGGCATTCACCTCCTGAAGTGACCGCTGATAAGCCTTCTGAATCAGTTTTTCCTTGATATCAGGATCTGTCAGATAACCCTGGGCCAGCTGGTTCCTGTATCCCTTAAGCTCTTCCCTGAAAGCCCTCGTTGTATCATAGCCCTGATTTATTGCATCGGCAACTTTCAGTTTGAACTCCACAAACTGATCAACATATTTATCTATGTCAGTCTTGTTGGCCGGATCAAGGCTCTTGTTGTACATCCTGATGAACTCTCCAGCCTGAACCTCGCGCCCTCCAACGGTCATGAGAATCTTTTCATCAGGATTCTGTGCAGGACACAGATTCTGCAGATACAAAAAAATCAGAATGATTGAAAGGGATCTTTTTATCATCTCGGTTTCAGGGATCCGTTATTCGAAAGATTTCCTGCTGTAGTTGGGGGATTCCTTTGTTATGGTTACGTCGTGCGGATGGCTTTCAATGATCCCGGAAGGGGTTATCCTGACGAATTTTCCTTCTTTTTTAAGGACGGCGATATTCTTTGTTCCCAGGTATCCCATGCCGGCCCTTAATCCGCCGGTCATCTGGAAGATCACTTCTGACAGCGTGCCTTTATACGGGACTCTTGCCGCGATCCCCTCGGGTACCAGCTTGCGTATATCATCTTCAACATCCTGGAAATAACGGTCCTTTGAGCCCTGCTGCATGGCTTCAAGCGAACCCATTCCCCTGTATGCCTTGAATTTACGACCGTTATAAATTATTGTTTCCCCGGGTGATTCCTCAACTCCTGTAAAGAGCGATCCTGCCATTATTGAATCAGCTCCTGATGCCAGCGCTTTAATAATATCACCCGAATACCTGATCCCGCCATCAGCTATGACCGGAACGCCAGAGCCTTCAACTGCTTTTGCGACATTATATATAGCTGAAAGCTGAGGGATCCCAACTCCGGCAATGACCCTTGTAGTGCATATTGAACCGGGTCCTATGCCTACCTTAAGGGCATCGGCTCCTTCGCTTAGCAGCTTCTTTGCAGCTTCAGCAGTTCCTATATTTCCGACCACTACTTCTGCTGAAGGGAAAGCCTTTTTAATTTCCCGCAGGATCCTGATAACACCTTTCGTATGGGCATGCGCGGTATCGATAACGATTGCATCGACGTTAGCAGAAATCAGGGCTTCAACGCGTACCAGGGTATCTGATGCAATCCCTACAGCACCTGCCACTCTGAGCCTTCCTTTATCATCCTTGCAGGAATTTGGACGATCCTTTGTCTTCGTGATGTCCTTGTAAGTGATCAGTCCAATTAGTTTCCCCGATTCGTCGACCATCGGGAGCTTTTCTATCTTGTGCTTCTGGAGGATCCTGGCTGCTGCCTCAAGGTCCGTCTGATGGTTCGTTGTGATGAGGTTGGTAGTCATCACTTCGGTTATTTTCTTCTTCGGGTTATTTTCAAACCTGAGATCCCTGTTGGTAACGATACCTTTGAGTATACCCTGTTTGTCCACCACAGGGATGCCGCCGATCCTGTATTCGGTCATCAGACCGATGGCTTCAGCTACGGTTGCACCGGTATTTATGGTTATGGGATCAAAGATCATTACATTCTCAGCCCTTTTCACACGCTTGACCTGGGCAGCCTGCTGTTCGATGGACATGTTCTTATGGATAACTCCGATGCCGCCTTCCCTGGCGATAGCTATAGCAAGAGCGTCTTCGGTGACAGTATCCATGGCAGCTGATACTATCGGGGTATTGAGACTGATATTGCGGGTGAACATAGAGCTCAGGTCAACTTCCCTCGGTAGAACCTCCGAATATGCAGGAACCAGCAAGACGTCATCGAAGGTGAGTCCTTCGTAAAGTATTTTATCTTTAATAAATGACATTATATGAACTCTTTGGTTTTTGCTGGCGCAAATTACGAAAAAAAACAGTACACTGAAAACTTGTTATTTAGGTAGCATCAAAAACAAACGCCTTAAGTTATACAGAAGGCCACAGAGAACAAAAGAGATCCACCCAGGTTCGAATTCTTAACTCTGGGTAAATCTCCCGCCTCGACGGGACAAGTTGTGACTTCTCTTTGTAACTCTGTGAGAGTTCTTAAAAATTACAAAGTATTTTGCAAAGATCCCTTCAACCTCCTGAGGCACTTTAAGCAAGAATATGGATTATTGATCCACAGTTGTTAAATTTGTATATGGGCCGCAGTCAGATAAATATAGATGAATGCCGTAAGATCCTGACCAGGTACTGGGGATTCACCTCGTTCAGACCGCTTCAGGAAGAAATCATCCTGTCTATAGCTGAAGGGAAGGACACTCTCGGCCTTATGCCCACAGGCGGTGGAAAATCAGTTACCTTCCAGGTTCCTGCCATTGTCTCCGAGGGAACGTGCCTTGTTATCACCCCTCTAATTGCACTCATGAAAGAGCAGGTGGACCGTCTTAACAACATGGAAATAAAATCGATGGCCATTCATTCTGCAATGTCAAGGGAGGAAATTGATATTGCCCTGGACAACTGCATTTATGGTGATTACAAGTTCCTTTACATTTCCCCCGAAAGGATCTCAACACAGATTTTTCAGGGAAGGGTCGGACGCATCAACCTCTCCCTCGTTGCGGTTGATGAAGCTCACTGCATTTCACAGTGGGGATACGATTTCAGGCCATCCTATCTCAAAATAGCTTCACTCAGGAACATCATCTCAAGGGAGATACCTTTCCTGGCACTTACTGCGACCGCAACCCCTTTGGTCATCAATGATATAATGGAGAAGCTTGAATTCAGGGAAAAGAATGTTTTGCGTACCAGCTTTGCACGCAAAAATATTTCGTTTGTTGTCAGGCATGCCGAAGAAAAAGGGACTTATCTGGTAAGTACTTTAAAGAAGGTAGGGGGAAGTGGGATCGTTTATGTCAGAAGCAGGAAAAAATCTAAAGAGATTGCTACCCAGCTGGTTGAGAATGGGATAGATGCAGATTATTACCACGCTGGCCTGCCTGATAATGTCAGGGACAGGAAACAGGCATCGTGGTCTACGGGGGAAACGAGGGTTATTGTTGCCACAAATGCCTTTGGCATGGGAATCGATAAGCCCGACGTTAGGTTTGTAATTCACTGGGATATACCTGATTCAATCGAGAATTATTATCAGGAGAGCGGCAGGGCCGGCCGCGATAATAAGCAGTCTTGGGCTGTTCTCCTTTACTCGCCATCCGACAGGAACAGGCTGAAAGATTCGCTGCGCCAGAAATTTCCCCCGGTTGAAAAAATCAAGGATGTTTACGAGGCATTGTGCAATTATCTTCAGATACCACTTGGAGCGGGGAAGGATAATGTCTATGATTTCAACATGGCTGATTTTGTCTCTAAATTCCGGCTGCCGGTAATTGAAACCTTTAACAGTCTCGGATTCCTCCAGAGGGAGGGATATGTTGAATTCACCGAGGAGATAAACAATCCTTCAAGGGTTCATTTTGTTGTAGGCCGCGACGATCTGTACAAATTCCAGGTTGCCAATGAGTCTTTCGACGGATTCATAAAGCTTCTGCTGAGATCATATTCAGGAATGTTTACGGATTTTGTAGCGATCAATGAAGAGTCGCTTGCAAAGAAGGCGGCTATTACCAGGGAGGTGGTGTACCAGTACCTGGTCAAACTGTCTTCTATGAACATCATAAGGTATATACCAGGGAAAAAGACCGCCCTGGTGATCTTTACAGAGGAACGTCTTGAACGCAAGAGCCTTCTGATCTCACCTGATAATTACCTTAATGTCAGGGAAAAGTATATCGTACGGCTTGACAGGATGATCGATTATGCCGAATCGAACAACAGGTGCAGATCGGTGATTCTGCTCGACTATTTCGGTGAAGAATCGGACCGGTGCGGGATCTGCGATGTCTGCAGGGAAAGAAATGAACTTGATCTCAGCAAGTATGAATTTGATCTTATTCTTGAAGAGATCAAAGGTGTACTGTCGGAAAAACAGCCTGATGCACAGGAACTTGTCAAACTGTCAAGCTATTCTGAGGAAAAAGTCATTAAGGTGATCAGGTGGCTGCTCGATCACAATAAAATAGTTCAGGATAATGATCACAGGCTGAGTTGGAAGTCATGAGTTCTGAGCCACGAGCTTTCGGACTGTTAACTGCCAACTGCCAACTGCCTCGTGCCTAAAGCTCCATCAGCTGGAAATTCCTCCACCTTACTTTGATTCCGCCGCCTTCATGTATCTGCAGCAGTATCCTCCCTTTTCCGTGGCCTATCTTTGCATCTGTCAGATCTGTCATGACCTGCCCGTTAAGCCAGGTAGTGATATGATCGCCAATCACTTTTATGCGCATTGTGTTCCAGTCATCTTTTTTGAGGATATTTTCCTTCTCATCAGGGATCTGGGCAATCCAACCCCTGCCATATGATTCATAAATGCCGCCGGTATCATGTCCCGGAGGTGCAACTTCAACCTGCCATCCAGAGATCTCTACGCCTTTTCTGATA
>JAUZNW010000107.1 GCA_030706785.1 Bacteroidota bacterium
GGGAAAGATCTTAAAGCTGCATTCGGCAAAAGGGTGCTTGGTCCTGAATTCCCGCTCATTTCCCAGGTTCAGCTATGGTATATCAAGGTTATCCTTATCAAGCTTGAAAGAGATAAACCAGTTGCTGGGGCAAAACACACAATCATGGATGCAATCGAAAAGCTCGAAAAGGGAAAGGGAGCCTCTTCGCTAAGGATTGCAGTTGATGTAGACCCCTACTAAGGATGTATTATGTATGATGTATTATTTATGATGTATTATGTGGTAAAGGCATAGTCTTTATAGCTTTTATAAGAACTTACACCGGGTTAGACAGAGCCCGCCTGCCCTGAAGCTTCGGAGAGTAAAAAAGTCACAGATTCCCAAAGAGTTAAGAGATCAACCCTCTGTGTAACTTGAAGCTGTTTTGATGTTCTCAGTTTGAATCAATAAGCGGAGAGCAGTAAACACTTTGCGGCCTTTGCGATTCTCTTTTGCGTACTCTGCGGTTAATGGATTTGGACTTTTTAGACTACTTTTGGTTAACTAATTAACTTACAGATGAAGATCGAGGTATCGAATGGTGAAATAATCGACAAGCTTGCCATTGTACGGATCAAGATGGAGCGTATTACCGATAAGTTGAAACTTGAAAACCTTAAGAAGGAACATGCCGTCCTCAAAAAGGCTTCCGCTTCAATTATGGACGAAAATGATCCACTGTATACCTCTCTTTATCAGATCAATAAAGAGCTCTGGGATATCGAGGACAAAATCCGGGATTTCGAAAGGAGGAAAGATTTCGGTGTTAATTTTATCGCAACTGCCCGTGAAGTATATCTTAAAAATGACAGACGGTCGGAAATAAAACGACAGATAAATATTAAAACCTCATCGGGACTGATAGAGGAAAAATCGTACGAAAAATACTGAAATGCGCCTTCTGGTAATACGTACTTCAGCAATGGGAGACGTTGCCCTGACTGTTCCCTTGCTCAGGGAAATGAGAGAGAGTTTCCCTGATACGGAGATGGTATTTGTTACGCGTGCGGAATTCAGCCCGTTTTTTTCTTCAGTCGAGGGATTGAAGTTCTTCTTTCCTGATTTCAGGAAGCATCACAAGGGATTTACAGGACTTTTAAGGCTATATAGTGATCTGAACAAACAGGGCAGATTTGACTATGTCATTGATCTGCATGACGTTCTACGATCGCAGATCCTGCGGTTCCTTTTCAGGATCAGTGGTGTAAGGGTGAAGAAAATTGATAAAGGCAGGCGTGAAAAAAGATTGCTTATCAAAGGAAAAGGAAAATTACGGCTGAAGCATACTGTTGAAAGATATGCTGATGTATTTGCCAGGGCTGGATTCAATGTCAGTCTGTCAAAAGGACCATGGATGATACCCTCCCATCACGCCCTTGATAACGCGCTGAGGATTTCTGAAATTACCTGCGGCATCAATATTGGTGTTGCTCCGTATGCAAAGCATGAGCTGAAAATGTGGCCAGAGGAGTTTATGATTGCACTACTTAGGATGATCTCCTCGAAAGTAAATGCAAAATTCTGGTTTTTTGGAGGTAAAGAGGAGTCGGAAAAGCTGATCGATTTGCAGAAGAAGGTTCCCGGATCAGTTTACCCTGGAGAAATGCTCGATCTGGAAGATGAGCTTGCACTGATGACAAGGCTGACCTTCATGATATCAATGGATTCATCCAACATGCACATGGCTGCCCTTGCAGGATTGAAAGTGGTATCAATCTGGGGAGCGACTGATCCGTTGGCAGGGTTTGGAGCGTGGATGCAGCCAGAAGAGTATTCAGTAAGGATTTCCGTCGATCAGCTAACCTGCAGGCCGTGTACCGTTTATGGTGCAGGAAAATGCTGGCGGGGTGATCATGCATGCATGGAGTGGCTTAAACCTGAAATGGTATTTAAGAAGCTGGAAGAGTTCAGGTTATGGTAACTATTCTGCCAGAATCCGGCATATTCTATTTTAATTATATAATACTTTCATTATATATAGGAAACTTATATATAATGGTTTTAAAATATACTAATTTCAGTATATAATGATTTTAGTATATACTATTTTTAGTATATGCTACTTTTATAATATAATATTTTTATAATATGTTTTTAAAATTCTATGACCCTCCACCCGCCTATCCGGCAATAGTTGCACTTACTCTTATTTTCACCGTAACAGCCTGCAGACAAAATCCTTCTGAACCAGAATCCGATCCGTCCGAGCTCGTAAACCCTCTTATGGGAACCGACTCTGAATTCAGGCTTTCAACCGGTAATACATATCCTGCAATTGCCCTGCCATGGGGAATGAATTTCTGGACTCCCCAGACACGGAATATGAACAATGGCTGGGCATACACATATGATGATTACAAGATCCAGGGAATTAAGCAGACCCACCAGCCGAGCCCGTGGATCAACGATTATGCTGCATTTTCACTCATGCCTGTAACAGGTAAAATAATAACCAGCGGGGAAGAAAGGGCTTCATGGTTTTCACATAAGGCTGAGATCGCAAAGCCATATTTTTATAGTGTCTATCTTGCTGACTATGATATAACTGCAAAAGTAACCCCGACTGAAAGATCTGCAATCTTCAGCTTTACCTTTCCTGAAAGTGACTCATCATTTATCCTTCTGGATGCTTTCGACAAAGGGTCAATGGTAAGGATACTTCCCTCTGAAAGAATGATCATCGGCTATTGCAGGAATAACCATGGCGGAGTACCGGAGAATTTTCATAATTACTTTGTTGCGGTTTTTGACAGGGATTTCAAATCAACACATACCTGGAACGGCAATGAATTGAAATATAATGATGCTGAGGAGGAGGGCGATCATGTCGGTGCTGTGGTCGGATTTAAAACATCAAGAGCAGAAAAAATCCAGGTACGGGTTTCTTCCTCATTCATCAGCCCTGAACAGGCTCTCTTGAATCTTGAGCGTGAAACGGGCGGAAAGGATTTTGATGCCGTCTGTAAGGAGGCAAAATCAGTATGGGACCGGCAGCTGGGCAGGATAAAAGCTGAAGGCGGGTCTCTGGACCAGTTAAGAACGTTCTACTCTTGTCTGTACCGCACTCTTCTCTTCCCGAGGAAATTCTTCGAAGTAAATGATAAAGGGGAGGTTGTTCACTATAGCCCTTACAACGGGCAGGTCCTCCCGGGTTACATGTTCACCGACAACGGCTTCTGGGATACCTTCAGGTCGCTGTTCCCTTTCCTGACATTGATGTATCCCGTCCTGAATAGCCAGATAATGGAGGGGCTCGCCAACACATACAAGGAAAGCGGCTGGCTGCCCGAATGGGCAAGCCCTGGCCATCGCGACTGCATGATTGGCTCTAACTCGGCTTCCCTGATAGCAGATTCATATCTTAAAGGGATCAGGGGGTATGATATTGAAACTCTTTATAAGGCCATTTTGAAAAATACAGACAGTGTCGGACCTGTTTCATCAGTAGGCAGGCTGGGTGCTGATTATTATAACAGGCTTGGATATGTCCCCTATGATGTTGGTATAAGGGAGAATGTTGCAAGAACACTTGAGTATGCATATGCGGATTTCTGCGTTTCGAAGCTTGCCGGGGCACTGAACCGCCCGAAAGAAGAAATTGACCTCTTCAAAAAACGCGCGATGAATTATAAAAATGTTTTTGATCCTGGACGAAAGCTAATGAGGGGAAGGAACCTTGATGGTACATTCCAGTCCCCTTTCAGCCCCTATAAATGGGGTGATGCTTTTACCGAGGGGAACAGTTGGCACTATACCTGGAGCGTATTTCAGGATGTCGAGGGTCTGGTAAACCTCATGGGGGGCAGGGACAACTTCATCAGTAAACTTGATTCGGTATTTGAGGTTCCGCCGGTATTTGATTATTCCTACTACGGCATTGTGATTCATGAGATCCGTGAGATGCAGGTCATGAATATGGGGAACTATGCCCATGGCAATCAGCCTGTTCAGCATATGATCTACCTTTATAACTATGCCGGCCAGCCCTGGAAGGCCCAGCTCCATGTGCGGGAAGTGATGAATAAGCTTTATAACTACCTGCCTGACGGTTATTGCGGGGATGAAGACAATGGGCAAACATCGGCCTGGTATGTTTTTTCTGCACTTGGATTCTACCCCGTCACACCGGGAACCGACCAGTATGTTTTCGGTTCACCTTTATTCAAAAAAGCCATAGTGAAGTTTGAAAACGGAAAAGAGCTGGTCATTGAAGCCCCGGAAAACAGTAATGAAAATATCTATGTCAGAGGTATAAGTCTGAACGGCAAATCGATAGAGAGAAACTATATCCGTCATTCCGAATTGCAAAACGGAGGGGTTTTATCCTTCAAAATGCAGAATGAACCTGATAAATCGCGAGGTACCAAGGAGGAGGCATTTCCCTACTCGATGAGCAGGAATCCTTAGACCTGTCTGCCGTGCCCTCAGGTAAGTCACATAGTTACACAGAGTCGGGAGGTCAGACCTCTGTGGATCTGTGGCTCCTCCATGGATCTGTGTAAGTTCTTAAAAAAGCTATAAAGTAATCTGCAATTAAGGTTTGCTATCATAATCTGAGCCTGATATTTATCCGTGCCAGCAGGGCGGTCAGCCCGACCATCAGAAGGGCCCACACAATGGAACCGGCAACTACAACCAGCGGTTCGGAGGATTGCTTGTATATCAGTACAGGAATGCCTGTCATCCAGATCAGAAAGTAAAGAATATCCGGTGCAAGATATGTTGTCAGTGAATTTTCACCTGCAGGTTTCAGGAATCCGGCCCAGCTCTTGATTTTCTTAACATCGAGCAGCCAGTAGAACAGGATAAAAACGAGAAAACTGATCCCGTTGCAGAGCATTCCCCAGCTTGGAGTTGCCTTGATCTTGGATATAATGAACCATTTTCTCAGTATGAATCCGGAAATTATGCAGATAACACCAAGCCCGATAAATATCGGTATCACTTTTTTGAATTCTGCAACCGGGAACTTTTTCAGGATAAGACCCCCGACAAGTCCTGTGAGTACAATAAATGGCACATTCCCGTCAATAATTTCGCCCAGGAACGGCTTTACAGGATTAAGGAAATCAAGCAGCTTAAGACCGGAGAGGATGTTCAGGGCCAGGAAGAACACCGTTACCAGGGCTGTTTTAGGTATCGAATCACGGCAAAGGGCATAAGTGAAAGCTGAAACAAGGTAACCCCAGCCTATCAGTCCGAGTATACCCCACCATCCTGTTATCAGGGAACCGCCATTTACCGGCTGGCCCGACCTGAACTTAAGCACCAGAACAGCCAATATTCCCATCGCCGCTATCTTGAGTCCTGTTATAGTGAAGAACCTCTTTTCCTTGTTGGGATAATCATTCCAGTACAGGAAAACAGCCAGGTACATCAGCAATGCCCACAGGTTTTCGCTCATGCCGGTAAGCTTCGCATTTACCCTTCCGGAGTTAAGCATAAGAACCCCGATTATCAGAAGGCTCAGCGAACGCGTGACAATATGGCGGCTGATATCGTACATCGAATCTCCTCTCAAGAACCTCCTTGAAAATGCAAACGGAATCGCCATCCCTACAATAAATAGAAATCCCGGAAACACCCAGTCTGCAAGGCCCATGCCGTCAAAGTCTGCTTTCATATGGCCGAGCCATGCAGGAGCAACATCCATGTTAAGATCGTTGACAAACAGCATCAGCAGAAGGGTAGCCCCCCTCATGATATCAATTGAATAAATACGTTCTGATGAACTATTCATTTTTTATTTTTTTAAAGACTACAACGAATTGAATTAAAGCCGGGTGTAATTAGATGGTTAAGGTATGAAAAATTATCCTGAAACAGGATTCGATAGGGGACCAAACCGAAATCCTTTACGGTTAAAATGCGTTCGATTTTCCCATTTAATTTGAATGGATCTTTTACTCAGTTAGAAATTGTATATTTAATGAAGAAATTGATATAAATAACCGGGAATAAGCAACCCCTGGTTAGTGTCTAATCTGAATAACCTGGAACTTCATTTTGAACCTTTTACCCGCAATACGATCTTTTTCAGCCAGGCAGTTTAAGCAGCTGGTGGTCATATTAATTGTTCTGTCTGCCAGCTACCAGGCCCAGTCGCGGATAGTTACTTTCTACATTGCCAGGACGGAGCCTTACCTTAATGGTAAAACCTTTGGAAATGCAGGATCGTATGTCAGGATCACAGGTAAAATATATGGCGAGATCGATCCGGGAAATCCCCTGAACGGCATTATTCAGGATATTCAGCTTGCTCCCGGTAATGAAAAAGGATTTGTAGAATATGTTTCAGATTATGTCATTCTGAGACCCGCTGACATGTCAAAGAGCAACGGCATCCTTTTCCTCAGCCTTCCGAACAGGGGGAACATGTTTCCTCCTGATACAGCTTTGCTCACTCGGGGTTATGTATGGGCCTGGTGTGCATGGCAGGGTGATGTTCTTGAAGGAAACAACCGTCTGACCATGAAGGTACCGTACGCCAGCAATAAAGGAGAAGAAATCGCCGGCATATTGCGTACCGAATACCAGGTAACTGCACCAGTAAAGACGCTGAACCTGAGTAGCGGCTTCTTCACCGGATTAACACATCACAGCTATGAAACCATAGACACCGACAATATACATGTAATCCTGACAAAAAGGATACATGAATCAGATGAGCGTGTACCGGTCCCGGCCAGCGAATGGGCGTTCTCGGACTGTTCGGAATTCCATTTCCCGGGTATTCCTAGCTTTACGAAGATCTCAATGAAGGATGGGTTCGATCCCGATTATATCTATGAGCTGATATATACAGCAAAGAATCCACTCGTTTTGGGGCTGGGATTTGCTGCAATACGCGATTTTGCTTCATTCCTCAAATATGAAATAAAGGATGATCCGGGAAGAATGAATCCGCTTCTAGGTGAAGGAGAGACAAAAAGCCCTGTAAAAGCAGCGATCATGCAGGGAATTTCACAGTGCAGCAATTTTGCCCGGACTTTTCTGTTACTCGGGTTCAATCAGGATGAAAAAGGGCATAAAGTCTTTGACGGTATCAATGCCCATGCCGGAACCCGCCGTATTTCGCTGAATATTCGTTTTGGACGTCCTGGCGGCGGGGGATTGCAGCGGGAGGACCATCTCTTCCCGGGCAATGATCCGCCATTTACCTGGAGTACAGAAGCTGATCCGGTCTCGGGTATCACGGGAGGGATACTTGAGAAGTGCCTTGCTACCGGGACTTGTCCAAAAATAATGCAGACACTCAGCTCAACTGAATACTGGCAACTGCGTGCTTCTCTGACAACTACTGACTCTTACGGTATAAAGGATCTCACCATTCCGGATAATGTCAGGATCTACCTTTTTTCAGGTACGCAGCATTCCCCGGCATCCGTTCCTGATCAGCTGAGTGGATTTGCACAAAACCCCAATTCATATTATCCATACCTTCGTGCATTGCTGGTGGCTCTCGAAAAATGGATCCTGGAGGGAAAGGCACCCCCTGCAAGCGCCTATCCAACAATTGAAACAGGGACTCTTGCTGCAACTGACAAATCATCCACGGGCTGGCCTGATATTCCGGGTGTTCCGTATAACGGGAAGGCCAATATTCTTCCGTTTCTCGATTACGGGCTGCAATATGACTTCAGGAATCTGACCGGTATTCTCAGTCAGGAGCCTCCAAAAGTAAAATCGGATCAGCCCTACATAACCCTTGTGCCAAAAGTGGACAGGGACGGAAATGAGATTGCGGGTATACGGGGCATCGATATCCGGGTTCCTCTCGGCACTCATACCGGCTGGGCATTACGCAGGGAAGGATACGGCAGTGGCGATCTTTCATCGCTCAGCGGAATGTTCATACCTTTTAAGAAAACCAGGAAAGAGCGGATTGAAGCGAAAGATCCACGGCTATCCCTTCAGGAGCGGTACAAATCTCATGAGAATTATCTTGAGGCAGTCAGGAAAGCTGCTGAAGAACTGGTAAATAAGGGCTATCTTCTTCCAGAAGATGCTGAAGCAGAGATACATAAGGCTGAAAATAGCAATATTTTAAAATAGAGATGGAAAGAAAACCGATCGCTAAACGAACATTGCGCCTGATTACATTAACGGCCCTTATGGGACTACCAAGCATCCTGTCGGGACAGAATAAACAGCAGGTTCCACCACAAGGGATAATGAAGCAGTCATTCAATATGCCCAGGAAGGGGCCTTGTCCTCTCCCTGTGCTGCCGGTCCTTCCTGCATATTCTGATTCAGATTTTTATGCAAGGAAGGAGGTTCCTCACGGGGAAGTAGAACAGGTAACTTATAAGACTGCTGATGGCAAGGAGAAAAGAATGCATGTGTATCTCCCTCCTGATTATAAAACAAATGTTAGCAGGAGGTATCCGGTTTTGTATCTGAACCATGGCGGGGGAGATGACGACTCGGCATGGACGCGCGAAGATAAGCACCAGGGAGGTTACGCCAATCTGATACTTGATAACCTGATTGCTGAAGGTAAAGCCAGACCCATGATACTTGTAATGCCAAATACAAGGGGAATTGCTGTGGCTGCTCCTCCTGTGCCGGGACAGGACGATGCCTGTTCGAAGGAATACATAACCCGAATTATTCCATTTATCGACTCTCTTTACAGGACCAGGGCAAGCCGTGAATCAAGGGCTATTGCTGGCCTGTCGATGGGCGGATTTGTCGTCCTTCACACAGGGTTGCCGCATCTCGATGTCTTCAGTGAACTTTACATTTACAGCTCTGGACACATCTCACCTGAAACATTGAAACAGTTCGAGAAGAACTTCGAACCGATCCTAAGTGATCCGTTCATAAATGACCGTCTGAGAGTGCCGCTGTATATGGCCGCGGGCGAGACAGATATTGCTCTTTATAACGGCATGAAGGACCTTGCTGTCTTTGACCGTTACGGGATCCGCAATTTCTGGGTCCTGAGCGATGGCGGGCACGAATGGCCCAACTGGAGAAGATACCTTTATCAGACGGCACAGATAATGTTCCCTGAATGTGAAACGAAATAAACATACTGTGCGACTCTATGCTCTCTGTGCCCTCGGTAGTGGAAAAAGATTTGATAGGGTTGAATTGGTTGAAAGAGATGAAGGGGTAAAGGAGAGAATGGGGAAAGGGAGAGGGTGAGAAAATAACGCGCCACAACCTGCACAACCGCACAACCTGAATAACCAGCATAACCAAATAATATCAAGATGAAAAAGAAAATTACACCAGCAATTGTAACAATTGTTACAAATTTTGTTCTGCTTCTTTTTACCATTACTTCTATGGCACAGGAACCTGCAAGGCCTGCTGCTGCACCACCTGCCAGGCCGGCATTCAGGATGCCGCCAAGGATTGTTTCACCTGAAATACTTCCCGATAACAAGGTGACATTCAGGCTCTATTCAAAAGATGTCCAGAAAGTTACAGTATCCGGAGAATGGCAGGCCGGATTCGGTGCTTCCGAGGAGCTTGTCAGGAACGATACAGGAATGTTTAGCCTGACAGTGGGACCTCTCAAACCGGAACTTTACGCTTATACCTATACTGTCGACGGCGTGAGGACGATCGATCCGAACAATGTGCAGGTGAGGCGCGATGGTTCTAACTACCAGAGTTTCTTCATAATCCCCGGCCCTGAATCGGATCTGTATATCCAGAAGAATGATGTGCCTCACGGGACAGTTACAAAAGTATGGTACAACTCGTCAGTGCTTGGTTTTCAGAGGAGGGTATATGTTTACACACCAGCCGGCTATGAAAAAAGCAAACAGAAATATCCTGTTTTTTACCTCTTCCATGGAGCAGGAGGCGATGAGGATGCATGGACCAACATGGGTAGGGCCGCACAGATAATGGATAACCTGATAGCCCAGGGCAAGGCTAAGCCAATGATTGTCGTTATGACAAACGGAAATGCGAACCAGGCAGGGGCCCAGAATGAAGTTCCACCGTTACCTTCAACGGGAGAACAGGGAATGGCTGCATACCAGCGCTACGCAGGGAAGTTTGAGGAGCATCTGGTAAAGGATGTTGTCCCATTTATCGAAAAGAATTACCGGACGCTGACCGGAAAGGATAACAGGGCTATCGCGGGACTTTCAATGGGAGGAGCACATACGCAGACGATAACGAATGATAATCCCGGGATGTTCGGTTATATTGGCGTGTTCAGCATGGGGATAATGAGCTTTGGCCCTCAGAGGGAAGATGCTGCCAAGATTGAGCAGGAGAGAATAGCAAAGCTCACGGCACTGAAGAATAGCGGTTACAAGCTCTACTGGATAGGCTGCGGAAAGGATGATTTTGTCTATAAGGGTGTGGTTACTCTCCGTGAAACACTTGACAAGGTCGGACTGAAATATACATATCGCGAAAGTACAGGCGGTCATACATGGGCAAACTGGAGGATTTATCTGTCGGAATTTGCACCGCTTCTTTTTAAATGAGAAGTTGGCAGTTTACAGTTGGCAGGAGATTCGGGGAAGATGACTCCGGGACCTCTGTGATCCCATGTTCTCTGTGGTGGAAAAGACACAAGGCGCTGGACACAGAACGCAACGGAGATGACGTGGGACATGGAGCGGGGAGTGGGGAGCGGGGTTCATGGGGACTGCAAAACTGCAAGACTGCAGGACTTTGACGAGTAATTATTTAAATATCATAATGATCAATAATAATCCACAGATGAAAAGAAATATACTACTTATAGCCTGCCTGGTGTTTCTGACAGTTAATTTCGTAAACTGCCAGACCGGCAGTCCATGGTTCTCTGTTAAGGAGGTTTCGCCCAGGATCTGGATCATAGGCGATCATGGCGCCGACAACATGTATCTTGTTGAGGGAACCGATAGCGCATTGCTTATCGATGCCGGGCTTGGAGTTGCAGACCTCGCATCACAGGTTAAAAAGCTGACATCCAAACCTCTGATCGTGGTGAATACTCACGGACACTCCGATCATGCCGGGTCGAACTATCAGTTTGCAAAAGTGTATGTCCATCCGGCAGATTCGGCTGCGGCGAGAGCATGCAATAGCCCTGAAGCAAGAGCAAATTCCTCGAAAAACATGCAGGGTGGGAATGCTCCTGCTGAGGCTGAACTATTTAAAGGTAAGCCCTTTAATACGAAGCTTGTACCGGTGAGGGAAGGTCATCTGTTCAGGCTCGGGGGAAGAACACTCAAAGTAATTGAAACTCCCGGTCATACTCCGGGGGAAATTATTCTGCTGGATATTGAGAACAAGCTCCTTTTCACAGGGGATAACAACAATGTTCTTGTGTGGCTTTTCCTCCAGAATTGCAAACCACTTCATGAGTATCTTGCGACACTTCAAAAGGAGGCTGCGATGATACTGCAGTTCACAACCATTTACCCGGGTCATGGCACACCTTTGCCTGCAGATTTTGTAAATGACCAGATTGCATGTGTAAAAGGCATCCTGAATAACACTCTGGAACGCAAACCGTACAAATCGTTTGCAGGCAATTCATTGGTATCTGTTTCAGGCAGGGCTAGCGTTGCATTCAATCCGGATAATCTCTGACAATAATGCGGAAGGAGAGAAAGGTAGAGATGGATAAGGTAACTAAACAGCAGGAGGAATGAAAAAATAGTATTTTTGTGCTCGCAAATCGACAATCGTTAAGGCTGCGGTGGATAATATTCTCTTTCGCGAAAGCTTCGGGGTACACAACAGGGTGTAGCACATCCCAATAGTTATCAGAAGGTTAGAGCGGCACGAAATATCATTCAGGTTCTTTCATTATCGGGGCGTGGCCAGACAGAGCATGGTTAACGCCGTTGGTTTAGCGCGTGGCGCCATGGGCGCCAAGGTCGGAAGTTTCAGTCTCAAATAGTCATTAAAAACTATAGTACTTACATATTATACAGCAGATCGAAAAGCCGATACTACATTGGTCATACAAAAGATCTGAGAAGAAGGCTATTTGAGCATAACAATGGATACAGTAAATGGTCAAGGTCAGGTATACCCTGGGAAGTAGTCTACCACATTGAGTTTAGAACAAAAGCAGAGGCAATATTACTGGAAAACAAAATAAAAAGAAGAGGAGCCGGTCGTTATCTGAAAGAGTTGACATAATTGAAATAAACTTTTATAATAAAACAAGATTATTTACTTTTGTCA
>JAUZNW010000108.1 GCA_030706785.1 Bacteroidota bacterium
CACCTTCAGTATTCTTTAAGATCTTTTCGGTCCTGGTAGCTATTGCTTTAATAATAACTCACAGGAAAAATATCCTCAGGCTTCTGAATGGTGAAGAGTCGAAGCTGTTCAAGAAAACCTCTAAATTTTAATCAGAAGATAAAATAAACCACCCTGTCCCGCCAACGCGGGAGGAGGTGGTGTAAATCCTTAGTACTGCTCCAGAAGCTGGATCCTTTTCTGTATCGGAGGATGAGTTGAAAACAGGTTAGCAAATGAGAAGGTACTTTTCTCCTCCCCTTCCTGGGGATTTTCAATAAACATCTGGGCAACATCTTTCCGCCTTACAGCTTCAATTGTCGGATCGACCGAAACCTTTCGAAGAGCTGAAGCAAGAGACAGAGGTCTCCTGGTCAATTCTGCAGATCCTGCATCTGCAAGGTATTCACGTTTCCTTGAAAGAGCGAATCTGAACAGAGAGGCAAGCAGATATCCGAGCAGCGCCAGTAAAAGGGCAATTACTATTGCTCCCCCCGCCTTCTTTCCCCGGCCGATTCGTCCAAGTCTCAGCGACCTGAACAGCATCTCGGTAATAAATCCGAAGATTCCTACAAAAACTATCGAGATGATCAGCAGCCTTACATCCCGGTTGCGGATATGTGTCAGCTCATGCGCTATTACCGCTTCAAGTTCATCATCCTGGAGTTTGTTTATTATACCCCGGGAGAGAGATATCGAATACGTCTTTGTGTTTATGCCGCTTGCAAAAGCATTCAGTGAATCATCATCAATAATATTAATCTTCGGAGTCTGCATTCCTGTTGAAATGCAAAGATTCTCCACGAGATTGTAAACTTTTTTATTCTCCTTCCTCTCAAGCGGTTTGGAATTTGTAGCCGCATCTATAATCGCAGTATGTGAAAACCAGGCGATTATGAACCAGATTATCACACCGATAGTGATCCAGGGCACTGTCGTCAGGAACGACCCGTTAACATTCACAAGTCCGAACTGTTCATGTTCAGAGCTGAGTGACATGAAGAAAAAGAACAGCCAGGTCAGACCGTAAAATACCAATGGGAACATCATCAGGATCAGCACCGAATTGGTATTATTCTTCCTGATCTGGCTCTGAAGGCCGAAATATTTCATATTACTGGAACTTTATCTCGGGCGGCTCTTCGATTATGGCACGTTTTTCACCAAGTTCAAACATTGGCTCACGCTTGAAATTGAACAGCGTGGCGATTATGTTTGAAGGGAACATTTCAGTCGCAACATTAAGCTCTTTTGTGGCTGAGTTAAAGAACCTTCGTGCAGCTGCTATCTTGTTTTCCACATCTGAAATTTCATTCTGCAGATCCATGAAGTTCTGGCTTGCCTTAAGGTCGGGATAGGCTTCCACCGACACTTTTAAGCCTTCCAGTGCAGCAGATAGCCGTGTCTCAGCAGCAATTTTATCGTTGATCGTAGTGGCCTTCATTGCATTTGCCCTGGCTTCAGTGATTTCAGTCAGGACGCCTCTTTCATGACCCATATAACCCTTGACTGCTTCCACGAGCTGGGGAATAAGATCATGACGCATCCGCAATTGGACATCCACATCAGCAAAAGCCTGTTCCCTGCTATTTCTGAGCTTAACAAGCCTGTTGTAAAGCGAAATTGTCCAGAGAATAAAGACAACAATGATCGCGAGAATAATTAATAATACAGCCATTTTTCTATTTGATTAAGATTAATAAATTCGCGGTTAAACTTAAATCAGAAATAAAGATAGATATTTTTGCTATATTTAAAATTCACAGCCTGATAATTAAGAATCACTAAACATATTTTTAACCTAAAAATCAATGACATGGAAAAAAGTCTGAAAGGCACCTGGACAGAAAGGAATCTGCTGAAAGCTTTTGCGGGTGAATCACAGGCAAAGAACAGGTATGAATTCGCAGCCAGGGTTGCAAAGGAAGAAGGGTATGAACAGATTGCCTGCATATTCCTTGAAACTGCCCTGCAGGAGCAGCAGCATGCCAAAAGGTTTTTCAGTTTTCTTGAAGGCGGAGTAGTTGAGATAACTGCTACCTACCCGGCTGGTAAAACTGCCACTACAAAGGAAAATCTAAATGCGGCAGCTGACGGTGAACATGAAGAATGGTCAGTGCTTTATCCGCAATTCTCTAAGGTGGCTGAAGAGGAAGGTTTCAAAAACATCTCAACAGCATTCAAAGTCATTGCATCTGCTGAAAAAGGCCATGAGGACAGATACAGAAAGCTTCTTGAAAATGTAACAAAAAACAAGGTGTTTGAGAGGGTAGAAAAGGTATTCTGGTATTGCAGAAAATGCGGGTACATTCATTTCGGGACAAAACCTTTGAAGACTTGTCCGGCATGTCTGCATCCTGAAAGTTATGCCGAGTTAATGACTGAAAATTACTGACAGATGATCGGCGGTAAAGAAATGCTTGACCTGATAATCAGGCGCCAGAGTGACAGGAAGTACAGCGACCGTCAGGTTGAGGCAGACAAGCTTGAAAGGATAATTGAAGCTGGCAGGATGGCGCCATCTGCCTGCAATTCCCAGCCCTGGAAATTTGTTGTTGTTAATGACTCCCGGCTGGTGGACCAGATAGCAGAGGCTTCAACAGAGAAGATTACCGGAATGAATTCCTTTCTGAGGCAGGCACCGATCCTGATCGTCATTGTCAGGGAGAATCCAAACTTTTCATCGAAGGTAGGTAGTGCGATAAAAAATAAGGACTATTCGCACATCGATATCGGCATTGCCGCTGAGAATATATGTTTGCAGGCTGCGGCTGAAGGGATTGGATCATGTATTATCGGATGGTTTGATGAAAAGCAGATCAGGAAGATACTTGGCATTCCCTTTTCCAAGAGAATTGAAATTATTATCAGCCTGGGATATTCCCTCAGCGATCACAGGGATAAAAAGAGGAAGCCGAAAGATCTTACTGTATCGTACAACAGATACTAGAAGGGATTAGCACTCCCTGCCCCCCGGAGGGGGGTTAAATTCGTGGTCATTTAGTAATGACTGGAATCAGCAGGGATTGCCCCCCTCCTGGGGGCAGGGGGGTGCCTGAACTGGCAATGAATTAATCCAAAGCTTCCAGCGCTTTTTTGATCCTCTTTACTGCTTCCACGAGAAGCTCATCCGAATTTGCATAAGATATCCTTATGCATGTTGGTGCGCCGAACGCATCTCCCCCAACGACGGCAACCTGTGCTTTATCAAGAAGGTAGAGGGCAAGATCATCAGAATTATTTATTCTGGCATTGCCGTCACTTTTGCCAAGGTAATATGCAATATCGGGCATAACATAGAAAGCTCCCTGTGGCACACGCACCTTAAGTCCTTTTACCTCCTTCAGCAGACCGCAGATAAGGTCACGGCGGCGAAGGAATGCCTTCCTCATCGCCTCGATTGAACCATCATCTCCTGTAAGTGCCGCCAGGGCAGCCCGCTGTGCAATTGAACAAACTCCCGAGGTGAACTGCCCCTGAAGCTTGTTGCAGGCTTTTGAGATCCAAAGGGGAGCTCCGATATATCCTATTCTCCAGCCTGTCATGGCATAAGCTTTGGAGACGCCGTTTGCGGTAATCACCCGGTCATATATAAAGCTGAAGGAAGCCATGCTAACATGCTTCCCTTCGAAAATTATATGCTCATAAATCTCGTCTGAAATGATGAACAATCCTTCGTGCCTCTCAACCACCCTTGCTATCATTTCCATTTCTTCACCGGAATATACCATGCCGGTTGGGTTTGAGGGAGAATTAAAAATTATGAGCCTGGTCCTCCCTGTTATGGCTTTTTCAAGCTGGTCAGGATTGACCTTGAAGTCATTTTCAAGGAGCCCCTCAACAACGACAGGCTTGCCGCCGGCAAGGATGATCTGGTCGTAATAGCTGACCCAGTACGGTGCGAGGATTATTACTTCGTCGCCCGGATTAATTATTGACAGAATTACATTAATCAGGGAGTGCTTGCCGCCGGCTGATACAATTATCTGATCGGGTGAATAATTAAGACCATTTTCAGTCTTGAATTTTTTTGAAATAGCTTCCCTCAGATCGTTATAGCCAGGCACAGGCGGGTACTTTGAATAATTCTCATCAATTGCCTTTTTTGCCGCTTCCTTTATATAATCAGGGGTGTTGAAGTCAGGTTCCCCGAGGCTGAGGCTTATCACATCGAAACCTTTTGCTTTGAGTTCCCTGCTTTTCTGGGCCATGGCAAGGGTTTGGGAAACTGATAGCGCTTTGATTCTGTCGGACAGGTATTCCATGTTGTTGATTATGAGGTGAACATTCTTCCAGGTCTGAATCAAATATATAAAGTAAAAATGAATTATAAAAAGGAAAAGTTTTCCCAGATCATGGGGATCAATCCGGATTTAAAATGTGAATTTCATATGCGGGAAACTTTAAATATTAGTAGAAAATATCTTACGTTTGTATGTAAATCCACCTTTATGGAAATAGTGTCTGATATCCTGAAAATTACAATCCCTGCCCTGCTTGTATTCCTTACCGCATGGATACTTCTCCGAAACATGATCAGGAACGATCAGGATAAAAGGAGACAGGAGATCATTCTCCAGGATTCAAGGACTGTTACCCCTATCAAGCTTCAGGCATATGAGAGGATTGTCCTTTTTCTCGAAAGGATCTCAATGGAATCCCTCCTTGTGAGAGTAAACACACCCGACATGTCCGCAGCCCAGCTACATTCGACCCTGCTTACCACCATCCGTAACGAATTTGAACATAACCTTTCACAGCAAATCTATATGAGCCCTCAGGCATGGGAGGTTGTCAAGAATGCCCGGTCGAACACGGTCAAGATCATAAACAATGAAGCTGAGACCATGAAACCTGATGCATCCGCAATCGATCTCAGCAAGCAGCTTCTCGGCAGGGTTATGGAGCTCGAAAAGGAACCGACAAGGGTTGCGATCGAGTTTATTAAACAAGAGGTTTCCAGGATGATATGAAACCCCCTTATAATTCCACGCGGAGGAGGAAAATTCCTAACAGGATCCTGAACTTCTCTCCCCTTTCAGGGGAGATGTCCCGCCATAGCGGGACAGAGGGATTGCAAGAATAAGCAGGAATACTTATAGCAGTTCCACGCTTCTCTTTACAAATGTGCTAAGGTCTTCACCTCTCAGCATATTGTTGGCAAGCAGGGCCAGATCGATCAACTGTTTGACCAGCTTGCTGTTCGATCCGTAAGACTCAAGTATCTCCTTCCTGGCTGAATCAAATCCCTCGAGCTCCTTGCGTTTCTTTTCGAGGTCATCCTTTTCGTACTGGCTTATCTCATCCTCTTTCTTTTTCTTGTGCTCCTTCTCCATAAAACCGATTTCCTCCTTAAGCCTTTCCCGTTCAGCGTTGCTTTCCTTAAGCTTTTCACCTTCCTGAGCCTGAAGATCGTCTGCAATCTTACCTATAAGCGGATGGTTAAGGTTCACCACCAGATTAAAACTGTCAGGGAGTTCGCCATAGAAATTCATTCCCCCTCCCAGCTGTGACATTTCCTTCATCCTCCTCATAAACTCCGACTGGGTTATGATCACAGGTGCATCATTTTCATCAAGCGTCTCAGTTACAACGTGATACACTTCCTTCGATTTCACACTGACATTGAAAACGCTCCTGAGATCCTCCTGCTGTTCTTTTGTAAGTTTCGATTCTTTTAAGTCCTCTTTCTGGATCAGCTTATCGATCACATCCGAGTCGACCCTGACAAATCTTGAATCCTTGAATTTTGTCTCAAGGTGGTTTATAAGATGAACATCAAGCTGACCATCGAGATGCAGGACGTCATATCCTTTGCTCTTTGCTTTATCAATATAGGTATACTGGTCTGTCTTGTTTGTTGAATAGAGGTATACCAGCATTTTATTCCTGTCTGTCTGATCCGGCTTTATCAGGTTCTCATATTCCTCGAAAGTAAAGTATTTATCATCGGTATTTTTAAAAAGTGCAAACCTGGCAGCTTTCTCATAGAATTTTTCCTCGGTGATCATGCCGTATTCTATAAACAACTTGAGGTTGTCCCACTTCTTTTCAAACTCTTCACGGTTGTTCTTGAATATTTCAAATAGTCTGTCAGCCACCTTCTTGGTTATATGTGCGGATATTTTCTTGACGTTCGAATCGCTCTGCAGGTAGCTTCTTGAAACATTGAGCGGAATATCAGGTGAATCTATTACGCCGTGAAGCAATGTAAGGAATTCAGGAACAATACCTTCAACTGAATCAGTGACAAACACCTGGTTGCAGTAGAGCTGTATCTTGTTTTTCTGTATTTCAATATTACTCTTGATCTTGGGGAAATAAAGAATACCAGTCAGCTTGAAAGGATAATCGACATTGAGGTGAATATTGAACAGTGGCTCGTCGCCAATCGGATACAGCTCACGGTAGAATTTAAGGTAATCTTCATCCTTGAGATCTGACGGCTTGAGAGTCCAGGCAGGTTTTGTATTATTTATGATCTTATCTTTCCCGGTTTCAACATATTTCCCGTCCTTCCATTCCTTTTCCTTTCCAAATGCGATCTCGATCGGAAGGAACTTGCAGTATTTCTTAAGAAGCTCCTCGACCTTGTTTTCCTCAACGAATTCTTTTGAGTCCTTGTCGATATAAAGTATAACGTCTGTCCCTCTGCCATCCCTTGCTGTTTCTTCGATCTGGTACTCAGGACTGCCGTCGCAGGTCCATTTCACCGCTGGTTTAGATTCATCCCAGGATTTGGATATCACTTCAACCTTGTCCGACACCATGAACGATGAATAAAACCCGAGACCAAAATGACCTATTAAATTTGTCTGGTCCTTGTATTTTTCAAGGAACTCGTTGGCGCTCGAAAATGCTATCTGGTTCAGGAACTTGTCAATCTCTTCCGCAGTCATCCCCACACCATTGTCGGTCACTTTTATCGTCTTCTTTTTCTTATCAACAGATACGCGGATGGTAAGGTCACCGGCTTCACCCTTATAATCCCCGACTGAAATCATCGCTTTCAACTTCTGGGTTGCATCAACCGCATTTGAAATAAGCTCTCTCAGGAAAATCTCGTGATCGGAATAGAGGAATTTTTTGATTATCGGAAATATGTTCTCCGTTGTTACTCCAATTTTTCCAGTTTGCATATGGGCCATTTTAAAGGTTAAACAATATTTACGCCGGTTTCCATTCAAAAGATATGCCGCAGAATTTGTACTGACAAATAGTCACATTTTCCAGTTTTCCAGCAAATCGATGTCAATATAATCAAATAAGAAGAATAAACAACGGAGTTCACAGATTATCACAGAGTTAAAAAATACTTCCCTGCTTCTTTCTGTGGTTCTCTGTAATCTCTAAAGTAGTTCTTAAAAAGTCATAAAACAGGAGTATGCCAGGAAGAATAAAATAGGAGAATGAAGGCTAATCTCTGCATTAACCCTAAAAATCCGCACTTATAGGAAGGTTACCAAAATAATTATGGCAGAGATTAATACAAATACCAGAAGCACCCAGAGTGACAGGTTTCTCCTTTTATGATATATCTCGAGGTTATGCTTACTGATCAATTTCTTAACGACATTGTGTAGCCTCAGGATTGAGTTGCTGTTCTTTGGAATATAGGCATCTATATTGAATTTTACGGCTTTTCTTATTTCTTCATCCTTCTCAGGCGAAAAAACAAGGATCATACCCATATCGGCTGATATTTTATGTACTTCCCTGGTAAATCTCTCTATGGAATAACCATCTTCCTTTATTTCGTTGATTACAATCACAGCCACTTTACAGCAACCACCCGCTTTTTCTGCTGCCAGGCCACTCAGAAAATCCTGCCTGGAAGAAAATGAAAGCACCCTGTATTTGGATGTGTCCGAAAACCTCTTTTTGATATCCTCGGTAAATGACCTGCTTTCATCGAGGCAGAAGAGCAATGCCTTGTTTTTCCTGTTCATTTGATTAAGCCTGCTTCCGGAGAAATTTATTCTTTGTTCCTTACATCAATATTGATCTTCAGCTTCCAGGAACCTTTCTCAAAGTTAAACGAATCATAGGAGTAATCCGGTCCATAATATTCCTTTTTCCCTTTCAGGTCAGGTGATACAGATACAAGATGGTCAAAAACGATTGACTTGTCAGAGAGGAACCTGAGCGTAATAACCGCTGAAGAATTGTATTCAAGAACTTCCCTGTATTTTGTCTCCTTTCCCGTCTCAAACCACTTTTTCCCCAGGATCAGACTGTTATCCGGATTAAAACTGAGAACATCTATTATTTTCCTCGTTATCACCGGATTGCCATAGTCGATCCCGAGCAGCATCCAGTAAATCTGGTTCCCCTGTCTGACAGGCCTCAGATCGTAATATAATGCTCCATACCAGTTATCCTGGGTATAAGCAGTATCTGTCCTGGCCGGTTCTTCCCTGTACATTCCTGTCAGTTTGTAAACTTTATTTGTCTTTCCTGATCTGTTAATAAAATAACAGTAGTATCTGCTTTTCAATCCGCTGAGCAGCAGATTCCAGGTAATTATCTTCAGCTTCGAATCAGGAGATGTAATCTGCCCAAGGAACCTGATATTCTCAAACTTATGCCTCATCACAGAATCTGATTCAGCATAGCTGTCGATAATAACCATGATTGAATCGTTAATCCTTATCCTCAAACTGTCGGCAGTACTGCCGGCAAGTCGTCTGAAAAGTTTTTCCAGTACGGCGGCTGTATCGGGTCTGCCGGTCGATGTACTGCCGTGGAGAAATGCAACTGATGATCCAATAAGAAATATCAATATGAAAACAGTACGCTTCACTTCTTAACTCCTTCTTTCAGCAGCATCATCGAGAAGTTTAATCAACTGTAGGCAGGCCCATTCAATTTCCTCATGAGTTATAGTCAATGGGGGAGCAATCCTGAATGAATCGTCGCACAGCAGGAAATAATCGAGTACAAGCCTATATCGTGGAGCTTCTGATACAATGTATCCAATAAGTTCCGGCCGGTTTAACCTGATTGCAAGAAGCAGACCTTCACCTCTCACTTCTTTTATCAGAACATGCCTGAGACAGTTTTTAAACAATGATGATTTTGCATTACACTGATCTACCAGGTTTTCTTCCGACAATATTTTCATTGATTCCAGTCCGGCAGCGCAGGAAACAGGATGCCCTCCAAATGTGGTAATGTGCCCCAGTGGTGGGTTTGACATGAGTGATGACATAATATCATGTGATGATATGAATGCACCGAGCGGCATTCCTCCGCCAAGCGCCTTGGCAAGAACGAGAATGTCGGGCACTACCCTGTATCTGTCGAGTGCGAACATATATCCGGTCCTTCCGAAGCCTGTCTGTATTTCATCGAAGATCAGAAGAGCTTTGACATCAGAACACCTTGCCCTGAGCTTTACAAGAAAATCATCTTCAGGAAGTATTACACCAGCTTCGCCCTGGATAGGTTCAACGATCACACAAGCAGTTTTTTTGTCTATCGTCTCAAGTCCGGCCGGATCATTGAATTTTATCTGGTAAGTGTCGGGCAAAAGAGGGCGGAAAGCATTCCTGTATTTATCACTTCCCTGGACACTCAGTGCACCGTGGGTGCTTCCGTGATATGAGTTTTCAAAATAGATGATCCTGCTTCTTCCGGTAAATCTTTTTGCCAGTTTCAGAGCGCCTTCCACAGCTTCGCTTCCGGAATTGACAAAATAGCAACAGTTCAGTTTTTCAGGAAGGAACCTTGAAAGGTATTCTGCATATCTGACCTGAGGGCTCTGGATGATCTCGCCATACACCATCAGGTGCATATAGGCGTCAACCTGGTCCTTGACAGCCTTAACCACCCTTGGATGCCTGTGACCGGTATTGCTTACCGACACTCCGGAAATGAGATCGAGATATTTTTCCCCCAAAGGGCCATACATAAAAACACCTTCGGCTCTTTCAATCTCAAGCATTAAAGGTGAATGTGAAGTCTGTCCGAGATGAAGAAGAAACAGCTGGCGGTTGGTGAGCATTTAACAGATCCGGGATTATCTGGCCATCACGTTTATATCATTCAGTAGAGAATCTTTGAATGATTTTCCGACCGGAATGTTCTTTACGGCATGCCCTATACTGATATCCAGGGAGTTCTCCTTGATTGCCTGGATCATACTCTTATTGATTATAAAGGATCTGTGGACCCTGATAAACACACCTGAAGGAAGCTGGTTCTCAATTGCTTTCATTGTAAAGTGGATAGTGTATTTATCGGTGTTGGTATTAAGTGTTACGTAGTTTTCGAGGGCTTCCACAAAGACGATGTCCCTGAGTTTCAGCTTGACCAGAGAAGATCCTTTTTTTATAAAGATTTCCTCATCACCTGTTGTTGCGATCTCCTTTGTGCTGAAAAATCGCATTGTTTTGTCGATAGCCTTACAGAACCTTGCATATGATATTGGTTTCAGAAGGAAATCGACAACGTTGAAATCAAAAGCTTTCAAGGCAAACTCACCGCCGCCGGATACTATTATTATGTTAGGCGGATGATCGAGGCTGGTGATAAAATCGAAACCGTCCATCTCGGGCATCTTGATATCAAGGAGGATCAGATCGATGTCCTTATGCTTGGTCAATGCATTCCGGGCAGAGATCGGATCGTTGAAAATCCCGATAAGGTTCAGGGAGGCATATTTGGTAACGTAGCCTTCGAGAATTTTACAGGTCAGTTTATCATCATCGACAATAATACAGTTCATCGCTTCCTCTTTTTGATCAGGATTATCAGATCAAAAGTAGTAAAATAATTGATAAAAAAATCAATACCATGATTTAATTCCCTGAATTGCTACAAAAACTTGTTTTTTTGTACCATTTAATCAGTATATTATTACAAATCAGATGATTAGTATTTATTCAGGGACAACAAAAAAGGGGTGATAATTATCACCCCTTTAAGCAATTCCAATCATTCAGGATTAAAGACCTTTGTTAAGTGCAGGAGCTGCTTTGAATTTTACAACTTTTTTAGCTGGAACATTCAGTTTTGCACCTGTACGCGGGTTGCGAACTACCCTGGCACTTCTTTTATCTACTTTGAAAGTACCCATGCCGGGGAGCTGAATCCTCTGGCCTTTTTTCATAGCTTTGCCTAAAGCACCTACGAATGCGTTTAAAGCTTTGCCTGAATCTTTAATAGACAGACCAGCATCAGCAGCAATTGCATTAACTAATTCTTTTTTTGTCATAATGAGAAATTTAATGGTTAGACCAATGGTTCTAATTGAATACAAATATATTTTTTTTTAAATCATGAACAAATTTATTTTCGTCTATTTTGCGCAATTAGTGGCACTTTTAGCCATGAAAAGCCCCTTTTTTCCTAAAATTCCGAGTTAATATAAAAACAACGCAATCGCTCATCTGTTCACAACTTCCGTATGTTTCAAATTTTATTTTGTTAAAATCCTGTTCATAAAAAGTTTATATGCCTGATATTCCGATAATTACTAATTATCGGCTGAAATCCCCGAAAAATCAAAAAAATAGTATCTTTGGGCCGGAATAATTTCAGGGGCCGGAAGCAGCGGAAATACTGAATGGATGGGAAAATGGAGAAATGGCAGAGCGGTCTAATGCGGCGGTCTTGAAAACCGTTGTCCCGCCATCGCGGGACCGGGGGTTCGAATCCCTCTTTCTCCGCCAAAGCCAAAGCAAACCCTCCTGACGGTTACGCCAGGAGGATTTTGTTTTGAAATGACCGAGCAAAGCTTGCTTTGTGAAGGTCATGAAAATCAAAATATCTGGGAATACCCGGTGTTGCTTTGGCTTTGAAGCTTTCCCATCTTCTTCCTGTCTCTCCCTGCTAAATGATTGCAACTTCCTGAATTTTAAAATATAACCGGCGTGACCAGGGGTTGCCTTCCCTCTTACCCGGCTCCTCCCTGAATCCCGCTACCGGCGGGATTCTTTTCGGTCGGCCCTCTCTTTCTCCGCCAAAGCCAAAGCAATAACAATTGAAATCCTGAGAATATATGATTTTCAGGATTTTTCATTTTCAGTCATCTTATAGAGGTTCATCGGAAATGGCACTTGTGGTGGCAAATCCGGTGGACTTTTTCAATACTATTTTTCATCAGAATTTACAGATCTCCCTAAACTTAACCGAAA
>JAUZNW010000109.1 GCA_030706785.1 Bacteroidota bacterium
CACTTCAACAGGACACTCGGCTATCTGGATTGCCTGGGCGCTCAGTAAGACAGGCGGCAAGCTTATTACAATCGAGATCGATGAGAGCAGGTATAAAACTGCTCTTGAGAATTTCAGGAAAGCGGGAGTTTCACAATATATCGATGCACGCCTTGGTGATGCCCATGAAATCGTAAAGGAACTCCGGGGGCCATTTGATTTCATTTTCAGCGATGCTGATAAAGACTGGTACAAGAACTACTTTGTTGATCTTGATCCCAAGCTGAAGGTTGGAGGCTGTTTCACGGCACATAACGTTTCTGAACGCGGACGCGGAGGCTATGGTGCATATGGCGGCCAGGCTGTTTTCCTTCAATATATTAAAAGCCTAAAAAATTACGAGACCACTTTAAACACAGCCGGCGCCGGCATGTCAATAAGTTACAAGAAAGCCGAAAAATAATCCGCCTTAGTATGATTGAAGAAAAACTGCAGAGAAAGCTGGGGCTGTTCCCTGCAACCAATATAGTTATTGCCAACATGATAGGGGCAGGAATATTCACAACTTCGGGCCTGCTCATGTCGGGGCTTAACAATCCTCTTCTCATGCTTTCCCTCTGGATAGCAGGAGGGCTGATCGCTTTATGCGGGGCGCTCTCCTACGGTGAACTGGGAGCTACAATGCCGGGAGCCGGAGGGGAATATCTTTTTCTGTCAAAGCTATACCATCCGATCTTCGGATTTCTGAGCGGATGGGTATCATTTATGGTAGGCTTTTCAGCGCCAATAGCTGCCTCGGCACTGGGTTTCAGCGAATATTTTACCAGAGCTGTACCCGGACTTACGATATGGCTCCAGGATTCAGGCCTCATGCAACCCGGGCCGGCAAAAAAAATTATCGCAGTTACGGTAATTCTCATTTTCACGCTCATTCATTACCGGGGAATCAAATACGGAGCAAGAATCCAGAATGCCCTCACACTGCTTAAAGTATTCCTTATTGTTATTTTATTAACAGCCGGACTTTCTTCGGGCAACGGGAATTTTTCAAACTTCAGTAAGGGAGGTGATGTCCCATCAGGCCTGGCAGGCTGGAAAACCATCGGGCTTTCACTGATGTGGATAATGTTCGCGTACAGCGGGTGGAATGCCTCTACATATCTGGGAGCTGAAATAAAGGAACCAGCCAGGATCCTTCCGCGGTCACTTATCTACGGTACCGGAATAGTCGTGATCCTTTACCTGGGGATCAATTTCCTGTATATCTACAGCATCGAGCCCCAGGCAATGAAAGGGATCATTTCAATTGGAGGTCTTGCAATGGGAAACTTGTTCGGCAAACCGGCCGAGGTCCTGTTCTCCATTCTCATTGCATTTGCTCTTTTCTCATCACTCAGTGCGTTCATAATCATCGGCCCCCGCGTTTACTATTCAATGGCAAAAGACGGTCTGTTTTTCAGATCAGTCGCAAAGATCCATCCAAAATTCCTGGTGCCGTCAAATTCGATACTCCTGCAGGGATTGATCGCTTCGGTACTTGCTGTTTCCGGGACATTCGAGCAGGTGCTGACATTTATGGGATTTGCACTCGGGATCTTCCCGATAATGACAATTGCCGGTATCTGGAAACTGAGAAAAAACGGAAGCTCTGCCGTGAAGCTTAAAGGTTTCCCAATTACCCAACTGGCATACATTATAACCGGGATACTTATACTGGTCCTTTCGTACCTCGAAAGACCGATAGAATCCTCTATTGCACTCGGTACTGTAGCAGTTGGGATACCAGTATATTATTTGTTTCAGAAAAGGAACATATAATGAATCAGAATCTTGGAATTCCTGCCAGATCGCGTATCACTACAGATGCACAGGCGATCCCGAAAGCAGCAGGCATATAACAAATCGTTCCGACTATTGAGGCTTTATTCTGCTCTTCCTTAACAGGGATTACCTTGTTTTTATCAACAATCTCAGGAGAATAAACTGCTGTTACACCTTCAGTTATACCGAGACGGTGAAGCTTTTTCCTGATCAATCTTGCAAGAGGACAGCAGGTGGTTTGGGAGAGATCACTAATTGAAATCCGGGAGGGATCAACCCTGCCCCCGGCTCCCATTGAGCTTACTACCGGATATTTTTTCGAGACAGCCTCATAGAGCAGGAATACTTTCGGCGAAAGTGTATCGATCGCGTCTACCACATAATCGAAGCCGTTCGCTAGCACTTCCCCGATCCTTTCATCCCTCAGAAATTCATTAATGACATTCAGTTTCAGATCCGGATTGATGTCCTTTAATCGTTCCGCGATCAGGCCTGCTTTGGACATCCCTTCCGTACTTTTCAGGGCTTCAAGCTGCCTGTTGCGGTTTGTGATATGAACAGTGTCACCATCGGCGATAGTAATATTCCCTACTCCCGATCTGCAGATCATCTCAGCTGCATAGGATCCCACTGCTCCCAGACCAACAATAAGCACTCTTGAATTCCTGAGCCTTTCCAGTCCTTCCTTTCCTATCAGAAGTTCCGTTCTCGAAAGCCAGTTTTCTGAAGACATAATTCATCGGGTTTGACTTTGTTATGTATTAATAGCTTTGATCATGATCGTCTTGAATATCCCCCCACCTCTGCCCGCCTTTAACGCGATGCTCCTCCTCAGATAGGAGGAGAAAGTCAGAATTGAATTACAAACTTTCCCCCTTTTTCCAAGGAGAGCCTGCCCCGCATCAGCGAGGGGTCTCACGCCGCAGGCGTGACGGGGTGGTTCTGATCACAAAACAAAGTGTTGAAATTTTTAAACAATATGTCTTTAAGTTCATCAACTTCAATGTTAAGGTCTTTCGCCACCTTCCTGTAAATGTCCCTGATATCGATATCCGCCCCGTCAGTCTCAAGGAATATCCTGTCCATTGGCAGGGCCGGAAGGAGTTCCGCTGATTCAGGCCTGATAACAAAATCAAACCAGAATGAAAGGTACATCCCGCGTGCCAGAAGCTGTCTGGCCAGATCCTTCTTTCCCCTGAAACCATGGACGAGCCAGGGTTTTCCGGGCTTCAGTTTTTTATGAGCAGACAGCAATTCATCCCACGACCTCACGCAATGGATCACGACCGGCTTCTGAAACCTGTCAGCAATCGTTACCTGCTCTTCAAATACCTGACGCTGAAGTTCGATATCAGGGCCCCGTAGCCTGTCAAAGCCAGCTTCTCCTATGGCAATGATGTTCGGATCATCAGCCAGCTTCCTGACATAATCAAGCTGCTCAGCCTTATTCATATTATTTAGATACCACGGATGAATCCCGGCAGTGTAAGCAATACCTTCAACTGGTCCTGGTAAACGATTCTCGTGTGCAAGTAAGCTCTCTACAGTGAAGACTCCCGATGCCGGTTTTGCATAGTGCGTATGGATATCAATAAAATCGGCTCTAGAGGTGGGATTCATTGCTGCTGTTTACCGATTACAGAAATGCCTTTTTCTATGCGTCTGATCGTTTCTTCCCTTCCTATCCAGCTTGTTATGTCAAACATATGCGGACCGCGTAATGCGCCCACAACGACAAGACGCAATGCATTCATCACCACGCCTGTATTGTATCCTTTTTTTCCTATCCACTCCCTGACGGCAGCCTCGGCCGGTGCCGGGGAAAAATCAGGAATCCCTCGTATAACATCAATTAACTCCTGAAGCATCACCGGCGTATTCTCCTGCCATCTTTTTCTTATTGCCTCACTATCATAATCTTCAGGCGGCCTGAAGAAGAAATCAGTCTGGTCCCAGAATTCCCTGACAAAGCTCACTCTTTCCTTTACTAATCCGACAAGTATCTCCAGTCTTACAATATCGACATGGATACCTTTTGCCCTGAGAAATTCCCTGAATTCGAGGGCAAGCTGATTATTTGATTTCTTCTGCAGGTACTGGTGGTTGAACCACTTTGCTTTTTCGGGATCGAACCTCGAACCGGATTTATGTACCCGCTCAATGGTAAACACATTTATGAGCTCCTCCATCGAAAATATCTCCTGCTCGGTACCCGGATTCCATCCAAGCAAGACAAGCATATTCACAAAAGCTTCAGGGAAATATCCATCCTCACGAAATCCTCTTGCAGTCTCGCCGTATGGCCAGTAAAGAGGGAATACAGGAAATCCCATCCTGTCTCCGTCACGCTTGCTCAGCTTACCTTTGCCATCAGGTTTCAATATCAGGGGCAGATGGGCAAAAAAAGGAGTTTCCCAGCCAAAGGCTTTATAGAGCATGACATGCAGAGGAAAGGAAGGTAACCACTCTTCGCCCCGGATGACATGGGTTATCTTCATCAAATGATCGTCGACAATATTTGCCAGATGGTATGTCGGCATGCCATCCGATTTGAACAGGACCTTATCGTCGAGGGTATTAGTATTCACGACAATATTCCCCCTGATAAGATCGTCGAATGATATCTCCTCATCGGGAGGCATCTTAAAGCGTACCACGTAGGATTCACCTCTGTCAAGCATGGCATTCCATTCTACATCATCAAGGGATATTGAGTTCTTAAGACTTTCCCTTACCGCGGCGTTATAAATGAACATCTTTCTTTCCTTTTCTGCCTTTAACCTCATCGCTTCCAGCTCTTCAGGAGTATCGAACGCATAGTATGCAAAACCCCTGTCGATGAGCATATCGGCATACTTCCTGTAAGAATCTTTCTTGTCGCTCTGCCTGTAGGGCCCGTATTCTCCTCCCTCCTCAATTCCTTCATCAACCTTTATTCCGCACCATTTCAAGGCTTCCATGATATATTCCTCTGCGCCCTCAACGTAACGGACCTGATCTGTGTCCTCTATCCTGAGAATGAATGTGCCGTTGTATTTCCTGGCAAAAAGATAATTATAGAGAGCCGTCCTGACACCCCCTATATGCAATGGACCTGTCGGACTCGGAGCGAATCGTACTCTAACCTGTGACATCTGGTGCAATAGGTATTAAAATTATCTGATAAAGATAGCTAAAGCCTTGAATATAACGCCCGATGACAAATCTTGTTATGGGAGGAACATATTTATATTATTTTAGCATTTTAAACTGATTCCCATGAAAAAGATGAAAGCCCTTGTCAAGGCAAAACCGGAAAAAGGGATCTGGATGCAGGAAGTCCCGGTGCCCGAGCCCGGACTGAATGATGTGATAATAAAAGTCAAAAAATCAGCTATTTGCGGAACCGATCTTCATATCTACGAGTGGAATCAATGGGCTCAGAAGACCATAAAAACACCAATGATCATAGGTCATGAATACATGGGGTATATCGATAAGATCGGTGCTGGTGTTACCAACCTCAAACCCGGCGACAGGGTAACCGGGGAAGGGCATCTGGCATGCGGTCATTGCCGGAACTGCAGGCGGGGAAAAGAGCATGTTTGCGAGAACACGCTGGGAATCGGAGTGAATGTCGATGGTTCGTTTGCTGAATACGTCAGGATCCCTTCTTCAAATGTGGTTCTGCTCGATCACAGGATCCCGGATGAATGGGCTTCAATAATGGATCCTTTCGGCAATGCGACACATACGGCTTTATCCTTCCCGCTTCTTGGCGAAGACGTCCTGATAACGGGAGCAGGGCTTATCGGGAGTATGGCAGTCGCAATAGCCAGATTTGCCGGAGCCAGGTTCATTGTAGCAAGTGATCTCAGCGATTACCGTCTTGAGATAGCAAAAAAAATGGGGACAACACTGACAGTTAATCCTTCTAAGGGGGAAAAGATCTCAGATGCGGTCAAGAAGCTGGGAATGAGGGGATTTGACATCGGCCTTGAAATGTCGGGCTCCCCGCAGGCTTTCATCGAAATGATCGGTAATATGTACAACGGGTCGAGCATCGCATTGCTTGGGATCCTTCCGACAAGTTTTGAAGTACCATGGAGTGATATAATTTTCAAGGCAATAACCCTGAAAGGCATTTACGGAAGGGAAATGTGGGAAACCTGGTATAAGATGGAGCAGATGATAATCGGGGGTATTGACCTTAATCCGGTCATTACGCACCGATTCAATATTGGCGATTTCCAGAAGGGATTCGACATCATGGAGAGCGGAAATTGCGGGAAGGTAATTTTGAACTGGGATTAAGTTATTATGTGAATCCTCTCTGTGCCCTTTGTTACCTCTCCCCTCCCCCTCCCCCGGTGTGGGAGGGGCCTATAAATCAAAATTTTAAGTCTCCCTCTCACTTCGGGAGAGGAAGATTTAGAGAGAGAGGCCGGACAAATTAAGTGACTAAAGTCCTCTAAAAAATAAAGCTATGTATAATAATTTTCAAAAACACTTGAAACAGACTCTGTCTGAGATAAAGGAAGCCGGATTGTATAAGAATGAAAGGATCATTGTTTCTCCCCAGGGAGCTGAGATAACACTGAATACAGGGCAGAAAGTCCTGAATTTCTGTGCCAACAATTACCTGGGTCTGTCAGGCAATGCGGAGCTCATAGCAGCTGCAAAATCTGCAATGGACGACCATGGTTACGGAATGTCTTCCGTAAGGTTCATCTGCGGAACAACCGATCTTCACAAGAAACTCGAAGCGAAGATCGCCGAGTTCTTTGGCACTGAAGATACGATCCTCTATGCTGCCTGTTTCGATGCAAACGGGGGAGTCTTTGAGCCTCTACTTACAGAGGAGGATGCAATTATCTCGGATGCCCTCAATCATGCTTCGATAATAGACGGAGTACGCCTCTGCAAGGCTCAGAGGTACAGGTATGAAAATGCAAACATGACCGATCTGGAGGAACAGCTGAAGCTTGCTCAAAAACAGCGTTTCAGGCTGATTGTCACAGATGGGGTATTCTCGATGGACGGGAATGTGGCACCTCTGGATAAAATTGTTGCCCTTGCTGAAAAAAATGATGCGATGGTTATGGTTGATGAGTCCCATTCGGCAGGGGTTGTAGGCAAGACCGGCCGGGGAGTTACCGAGCTTTTCGACCTGAAGGGAAAGGTCGAAATTATTACGGGGACGCTAGGAAAAGCTTTTGGCGGGGCAATCGGAGGATTCACCACGGGCAAAAAAGAGATCATCGAGCTTCTAAGGCAGCGGTCACGCCCGTATCTGTTCTCGAATTCAATACCGCCGCTTGTTGCTGCAGCCGGTATCAGGATGGTGGAAATGATGACCCGGACAAATGAGCTTCAGGATAAGCTTCACAGGAATTCCGAATATTTTATAAAGGAGATGACGGAGCTCGGATTCGATATCAAGCCAACAAAGTCAGCTATCTGCGCAGTAATGCTGTATGATGCCAGACTTTCACAGGAGTTCGCGGCAAAGCTGCTCGATGAAGGCATATATGTGATTGGTTTTTATTACCCTGTCGTTCCGAAAGGCCAGGCAAGGATAAGAGTCCAGCTTTCGGCTGCTCATGAAAAAGAGCACCTCGACAAGGCGATCGAAGCGTTCAGGAGGATCGGAAAAGAGCTAGGGGTTCTAAAATAGAATTTAATAAGCCCCACTTGGGGGGTTGGAGGTAAGCCTCAGGGTAAACTGCGTCAATCAGGGCTCCCGATAGCTATCGGGACTGCGGGAAACTAAAAGAATTCCCTGCTGATTACGTTGATCATCCGCATTTTGACGATCCGCAGTCCTTGCAGATAAGGCAGCCTTCCTCGTAAACCAGGTTATCGGAACCGCACTCTCCGCATTTTCCCTTGGCTTTTGTCCCGTTTGGAATATATTTTTTAAGTGCCCTCTCAACTCCAATCTTCCAGTTGTTGATCGATTCACTGTCGAGCTTCAGCGACTGAATAAGGTTGACGACATCGGCAATCGGCATTTCATGCCTCAGGACACCGGAAATAAGCTTTGCATAGTTCCAGAATTCAGGCTTGAACATGTGGGACAAACCTTCCATTGTTTTCTTGTAACCGTACTTATCGGTATACTGAAAGTCGTACCTGGTTTTTTCATCTTCAACCTTCACCTTGATGATCTTTCCCTTTACAATGGTCTTTGGGATAGGGAATGTCTCTTCATCTGCAAGGCCTGTGAATATTTCATACGGACGCCCGTCTTTGAGCCCAACAAAGGCCAGCCATTTTTCCTCGTTGTTGCTAAACCTTATCACATCGCAGTCAAGCACTTTCGGACGTTTTGGCCTTTCAGCGTGGATCTCATTTTTCGACGCAATAAGAACGCCATTCCTTGATCCGTCGCGATAGACAGTTGCCCCCTTGCATCCCGATTTCCAGGCTGTGAAATAGAGTTCGCTCACAAGATCTTCCTTCACTTCCGCGGGGAGGTTTATAGTAACACTAATTGAATGGTCGACCCATTTCTGGATAGCTCCCTGCATCCTTACCTTTGCAACCCAGTCCACAGCGTTTGCAGTAGCCTTGTTATAGGGTGATTTGGCAATTATTGCTTCAATTTCCTCGTCATTCATTCTGGTTACTTTGTCAGGATCATATCCGTTCAGCTTCAGCCACTCAACAAATTTATGATGGAATACATTGAACTCCTCCCATGAATCCCCAACCTCATCCTTGAATGTAACCTTTACATCCATGTCGTTCGGATTTACTTTTCTCCTGCGCTTGTAAAACACCGAGAAAACAGGTTCAATTCCCGAAGTAGTCTGGGTCATCAGGCTGGTGGTGCCAGTTGGTGCAATAGTAAGAAGGGCAATGTTCCGCCGGCCGAATTTCACCATATTGCTGTACATAACGGGATCAGCTTCCTTCATTCTCATTATGAAAGGATTATTCTTCTCTCGTTCCGGGTCATAAACAGGGAATGGCCCTCTTTCCTTTGCAAGGTAGGTTGATGATTTGTAGGCTTCAAGTGCAAGCGTCTTGTGAACTTCGACTGAAAAATTCGTTGCTTCTTCGCTCCCGTACCTGAGCCCAAGGGCTGCAAGCATATCTCCTTCAGCAGTAATCCCGATGCCGGTCCGTCTTCCTTCCCCCGATTTCTTTTTAATGTTCATCCAGAGATTCTTTTCGACACGTTTCAGCTCGTCACATTCAGGATCTGCCTCGATCTTTGCAAGAATCGCATCTATCTTCTCCATTTCCAGGTCAATGATGTCATCCATCATTCTCTGGGCAAGTCCGATATGTTCCTTATACTGTTCGAAATCAAATGCTGCTTTTTTCGTGAAGGGATTTGTCACATAGCTGAACAGGTTTATGGCAAGCAGGCGGCAGCTGTCATAGGGGCACAAAGGGATCTCGCCGCACGGATTGGTCGATACCGTGGCAAATCCCAGATCGGCATAGCAATCAGGTACACTTTCCCTGATGATAGTGTCCCAGAAAAGAACCCCTGGTTCTGCTGATTTCCATGCATTGTGTATGATTTTCGTCCAAAGAGCTGCAGCTTCAATTTCCTTTACAAACTTTGGATTATTCGAGGAAATCGGGTACTGCTGCCTGAAGGTCCCGCCTGATTCAACAGCTTTCATGAATTCATCGGTGATCTTTACCGAGACATTTGCACCTGTGACCTTCCCGCTTTCGAGCTTTGCATCGATGAATTTCCCGCTGTCGGGGTGCTTGATCGATATTGACAGCATCAGTGCGCCTCTCCTCCCGTCCTGCGCCACTTCACGGGTGGAATTTGAATACCTTTCCATGAACGGGACCACCCCTGTTGATGTAAGTGCGCTGTTAAGGACCGGTGTCCCCTTGGGCCTGATATGCGACAGATCGTGCCCCACGCCACCGCGGCGCTTCATCAGCTGGACCTGCTCCTGGTCGATTTTCATTATCCCGCCGTAAGAGTCTGACTCTCCTTCATTTCCGATCACAAAGCAGTTTGAGAGGGATGCTATCTGGAATTTATTTCCGATACCGGTCATCGGACCTCCCTGGGGAACAATATATCTGAAATCCTTCAGGACATTGTAAATAAGTTCCTCCGAAAGCGGATTCTTATATTTAAGTTCAACTCTCCTGATCTCCCTTGCAAGCCTCCTGTGCATATCATCAGGAGTCTTTTCATAAAGGTTGCCGAAAGAATCTTTCAGTGCATATTTATTTGCCCAAACCCTTGCAGCAAGTTCATCACCGTTAAAGTACGCGATACTTGCTTCAACTGCCTCATCATGCGAATAAGTGGGCATTTCCGCCTTTTTTTCACCTTTCCTTGCCACCTCCTTCACATTCTCCTTTTTTAAAATTTCAGAACTGGATTTTTCACTCATCTTTTCTGATGCAATTGCCGGTTCCCGGACAAATAATTCCTCCATAAAACCAAAGTAATAGTGTTAAACCTTGATACTGTTGCGATTAAACTGCCACTGATTTTTTAAGCGGGTACTTGCTAAATTAGACAAGCAGATATCTGAATGCAAGACAAATATTTTAAGTTTATTAACATTAGGGAACATAGTTATTAACTTACTTTAATAGACTGATAATATGTACCTTACGCAATACTTAATAACCTTTACCAATTCTCTGCCATTATAAAAACGTTATAATCTGCCGGTTAAAACATTCGACAAAAGAAAAAGGTCCGGACTGCAAAAAAAGAGGGTGCCTTTCATGAGGCACCCTTTGTTAAAAGATCTTTTAACAGGTTAGAAGATAAACCTGATCCCAAGCAGGCAGCCCCAGGTACTTGATGTACTTACATCCCTTACTATGGTTGTTTTGGAAGTGAAATCCTGCATCGATGTAGCATTCAGAGTATAGACCGGTTGTGCAGTTGCATTGCCCCTGTTATTTACTCTAAGAGGACGGATGTTGTCGAAGCTTGCAAGCGGATTGTTCACATATGCTCCCCATTTGTCGTTCAGGAGATTACCAATATTAAGGAAATCGACGCTGACCTGAATCGTGTACTTCCGGTCGCCGAAATTGGAGAAGATGTCCTGGAGAAGCTTGGCATCAAACCTGTGGAGCCATGGTCTTACCTCCCCATACCTTGCAGCAAATTCACCCTTATGGGCACTGAGGTACTTGTTCCTGTTGAGGTAATTCCAGAATGCTGTCTGCTGGTCAGTGGCTGTCATGCCATTGTAGTCGACGAACTGAAGCTCTGTTTGGGAATTCGGGATATACATCAGGTCAGATGAAATGCCGTCCCCATTGGCATCATTCGAATAGGTGTATGACCACCGGCCTGTTTGATAACCCTGGTAAACAACTGAGAGTGTCGTCGCCAGATGGTTGGCATACTCAATACGGTATGAAAGATTTCCAACGAGTTTGTGGGGAACTGCGAAACCTGAATAGCTCAGGCCCGGATCGTTCAGACTTCCCACAGCAACATTGGATGAGAAAGCCGAATAAGCTGAGGATCCGGGATTATTGGTGACATCCTTGGCCATTGTATAGGTATAAGCAAACATGCCAGATAATCCATTGGTAAAGTTCTTGGTGAGCTGACCTGTGATCGAGAACTGATATCCCATATGCGTATTTGAAAGGACCATTGCACTGGATATTGAGCTCTGAACCGCTTTTGTAGTCCAGTACAGACGGTTGTCAGGTCCTGTGATATGTCCGGCCGGAGCAGCTTCGTTGATGTTTATCTGTGTTATGGCATTTATGTCTTTTGAATAAATGGCTTCTACAGTGAATATCGTGTTCCACGGTAACTCTACATCAACTCCTATATTTGAACGCCAGATCTGCGGGAATTTGAAATCCTTGCCTACTTCAGCCAGGGATGATCCGGCGGGCAGGGTACCTGGGTTCTGCGGGAACAGGGTTGGATTTGCCTGGATGAAAGCCTTGTAATCGGGATGGAAATCAAGACCAACAAGGTTGGCATTTCCAGGTCCCCAGCCTATTTCCGGGCTCTGGATCATACCTGAGTTCGTTGGCTGGTTTGTGAACCATACGAATGGAAGCAGTCCGGTAAAGATTCCGGTTCCGCCTCGGATCTGGAGAGAACGGTCGCCAAGGACATCATAGTTGAATCCAAGTCTCGGAGATATCAGGAGTTGGCTCTTCGGCCAGGTTCCGACATCCATTTTCTGTCCATCAGCAAATGTAAGAGCTGCAATGGCCGGATTGTTCTCCATCTTGTCGAGATAGAACGGCATCTCAAATCGTACTCCGTATGTTGCTGTTAACCTGGGTGTTATCTGCCATTCATCCTGCAGGTA
>JAUZNW010000011.1 GCA_030706785.1 Bacteroidota bacterium
CCGGAATCTGAAGGCAGCTTTCGCAGGAAGCAAAGCAGGTGTTGTTTTTGATGAGGAAAAGAGGTTCGATCTTGTCGTCCGGCTGGATAAAGACTACAGACAGAACCTTGAAGATATTGACAATCTGCTGGTTGCGCTGCCAGGAGGAGGTCAGATCCCGTTCGATAACCTTGCCAGTATTGAGATTAAGTCAGGCCCTGCACAAGTGTCCCGCGAGAATACCAAAAGGAGGATATCTGTCGGATTTAATGTCCGTGGCAGGGATGTCCAAACCGTAATTTCAGAAGTTTCCGGGTTAATAGATAAAAACATGAAGCTACCAACCGGTTATTATATCACCTATGGGGGACAGTTTCAGAATCTTGAAGCTGCAAAAGCACGTCTTTCCGTTGCTGTTCCGGTCGCCCTTCTGATGATCTTCATACTTCTTTACTTTACATTCAAGTCCGTGATACAAACACTTCTTATCTACACCGCCGTTCCCCTCGCTGCTATAGGAGGTGTCTTCGCTCTTTGGATACGGGGAATGAATTTTTCAATTTCAGCCGGAATTGGATTCATTGCACTTTTTGGTGTTGCCGTGCTTAACGGAATTGTTCTGATTGCCGAGTTCAACCGCCTTGAAATAGAAGGTATTACCGATATCGACCAGCGTGTTATAAAAGGATTAAAAAATCGACTACGGTCTGTAATTCTGACAGGTATAGCCCCAATGCTGGGTTTTTTGCCTATGGTCATTTCGACATCAGCAGGTGCTGAGGTTCAGAAACCTCTTGCAACGGTGGTAATCGGAGGACTTATTACAGCCACATTACTGACTCTGGTTATTCTACCCATATTGTATATTGCTATTTCTTCAAAGAAGTTAAAACTCCCAGGAGTCCGAAAAACATCAAAAGCGGTATTGGTGCTACTAATTATTTCTAGCTCATCTTTTCTGATTAAAGCAGGTGCCCAGGAGGCAAAACCGATCTACCTGCAGGAAGCAATCCGCATAGCCCTTGATAATAATCTTAGTCTTAAATCATCTGCTTTATCAGTCAATGTCCAGAGAGCCCTTAAAGGTGCATCATGGGATATCGAAAAGACAGATGTTGATTTTGAATACGGGCAAATGAATTCATTTTTAAAAGATAATAGTTTTACGATTTCACAGTCGTTCTCATTTCCCTCGGTTTATATCAACCAGAAAAGGCTTGCCAATGCCAGGGTGACCAGTAGCGAACTTCAGCTCAGGGAGTCACAGGTTGATGTTTCAACACAGATCAAACAGATTTACTGGAAACTGGCGTACCTATATTCGAAACAGAAGCTCCTCCTTTTTCAGGACAGCCTTTTCTCCCGATTTCTCAGAGCTGCCGAGCTAAGGGCAAAATCCGGTGAAACGAACCGGCTTGAGATGATCACTGCACGGTCGCAGAGTCTCGAAATCAAAAATCAGCTTCTGCAGAACTCCTCTGATATCGGGATTTCTGTACGTGATTTCAATACCCTTATGAATAGTGATATTCATTATATCCCGGCTGATACGGTTTTACGTAAGGCCGGAAAGATTCCTTCCAGAGACAGCGCCGGTATAAAGCAAAATCCGTCGCTCGTACTTTCAGAACACGAGGTGGAGGTATCGAAGCTGGAAAGGAATCTTGAGCAAAGCCGGATCCTGCCAGATCTGAAAGTAGGATACTTCAACCAATCAATCCAGGGAACACAGGAGATAAACGATATTGCACGTCTTTTCGGCCCGGGAGACAGATTTACCGGATTCCAGGCCGGAATTTCAGTGCCGCTCTGGATATTGCCTCACACTTCAAAGGCAAAAGCTGCCAGGATAAATGAAAATATCGCAAGAAACAACACCGCGCTATTTGAAAAATCCCTGTCAGCCGCATACCAGTCCGTGCTGGACGAATACACCAAGTATTCCGGTACCGTTGAATATTATGAGAAGCAGGCATTGCCGGAAGCCAACCTAATTGTTGATCAATCGTCAAGAAGCTACAGGGCCGGTGCCATGGATTATCTTGAATACGTATTCAGCCTTAACAGGGCGCTCGAAATCAAACAGCATTATCTCGATGCACTCGACAATTATAACCAGACTATTATTAAAATTGAATATTTAACCGGTAATACATTCTGAATATGAATAAACTATCCAAAAGTAACCTGCAAGCAAACATAAAATATGCTGTAATTGTTATCCTTTGCGTCTCGTGCAGCGGAAGGAAGGCACCTAACAATAAAGCAGAAAAGAATGAAATGATTCCGGATGATATTGTTGAAATGAGGTTTGACCAGATAAAAACTGCAGAAATAGATACCGGCCCGGTTCAACTCAGATCTCTCAACAGAACTCTGAAAGTAAGCGGCAAAATTACTGTCGCTCCCCAGAACTATGCAACAGTCTGTGCACCACTTGGTGGCTTTGTTAAAAGCACCACGCTGATACCCGGTAATACCATTAGGAAAGGTCAGCCTCTTGCGCTGATAGAAAACCAGGAGTTTGTTGACATTCAGGAAAATTACCTTGAAGCAAAAAGCCGGATGGAATTTGCCGAAGCTGAATACAGAAGGCATACTGATCTTTTCAAGGAAGATGTTTATTCAGAACAAAACCTGCAGCAGGTGACCGCAGATTATAAGAGCCTGAAAGCTCAGGTCACAGCGCTCGAGCAGAAACTTCAACTGATCGGGATCAATCCCTCAGGGCTCAATGAAAACAATATCAGTCGTTATGTTTCACTGGTCTCTCCCATTGACGGGTACATTAAAACAGTGAATGTAAATCTTGGCAAATCAATTACTTCAACCGACATTCTGTTTGAAATAGTCAACCTTGACAACTTGTTCCTTGAGCTTACAATATTTGAAAAGGATGCCAGCAGGGTGTCTGCAGGGCAGAAGATCAGCTTCTATATAAACAACGAAACCGAGGAACATGAAGCCTTGATAACCCAGACCGGGAAATCGATCGGAGACGACAAAGCCTGTAAAGTATATGCAAGGGTTACCCGGGCTTGTAAAAATCTTATGCCAGGCATGTATGTGAATGCAATTATACAGACCTCAGGCAACATGGTCACCACCCTGCCTGCAGATGCTGTTGTTAATTTCGACGATAAGGATTATATCTTTATTTTCGACAGGAACAAGGAAGAAAACGGAAACATGTTCACAGAATACAGGATCATAGAAATACACAAAGGGGTTTCTGAAGGTGGCTATACAGAGATCATCCTGCCCGATGGCTTTGATGTAAGGAGTGCCAGGGTAGTGATAAAGGGAGCTTACAACCTTCTCTCAGCCAAAAAGAACGCCGGAGAGATGGCCTGCTGATTAATAATTAATTACATGGAATACGAACATTCGGGGAAATCAGGTACGTACTACAGTAATGCATTCAAAGCAGGCATCGCCGTTAATATCGTATTCGTTGTGGTTGAGGCCGTATTTGGCAAAATATCAAATTCCATGGCGCTTGTCTCAGACGCAGGGCATAATTTCAGCGATGTTCTTGTTCTTGTTTTTTCATGGATCGCAATTCTTCTCTCGCAGAAAAAGCCAAGTATTAAATTTACATATGGCCTTCGCAGATTAACCATTCTTGCAGCTCTGTTAAATACTCTTATACTTATAGCTGCTGTTGTGCTTATCGCTATCGAAACTATTAACCGGATCAGGCATCCCGTTTCAGTGGATTCATCCCTGGTGATCATAGTTGCTCTCATTGCAATTCTGATCAACGGCATAACCGCATGGCTCTTCAAAAAGGGACAGAAAGAAGATCTTAATATCCGCAGTGCATTTCTGCATTTCATCGCTGATACAATTGTCTCTCTTGGAGTTGTTATTACAGGATTAATTATATCTCTGACAGGAATATACTGGATAGATTCCATTGTTTCATTCATAATACTTATTGTTATACTTTACAGCACTTACAGGCTGATGCTTGATTCTGTAAATCTTGCGCTTGATGCTGTTCCGGAAAACATAAACATAATGGAGGTAAGGTCCTTCCTTGAGAACCTTCCGGAAGTTTCCGATTTTCACGATCTGCATATCTGGGCAATGAGTACAACTTCTGCAGCTCTGACAGTGCACCTAACAACCAAGATCCCCACTGATGTAAAATTTATCAGGACGATACAGGCGAACCTGCGTGATAAATTCAATATTGAACATTCAACCATACAGGTCGAATTCGGAGAAAATGCCAGTTCATGCAACAACTGCAACTAAATCAATACCCTGATCATAATTCACAATACAAATTCTGATGGAAATCATAATTACTGCTGATGGTTCCGATACCCTGTTCGTACCCGAGATCAATGAACACTATCATTCAACGCTGGGAGCTGTCCAGGAATCAGATTTTATCTTTATTAAGAACGGCCTCGGTTTCTGCACGGCTGATCCTGTCAGAATATTCGAGGTCGGTTTTGGCACAGGCCTGAATGCCCTTCTTTCAGCGGTTTACAGCTTAAAGAATGACAGAAGAGTATACTATACATCTATTGAAAAAGACCCTTTGCCTGAATATATAATTAAGCAGCTGAATTACCCGGAATTCGTAGATGAAGATGGGCAGGAACTTTTCAGATCGATACATTCATGCAATTGGAACATCCGGCAAAAAATTCACTTAAACTTCTTCCTTGAAAAGATCGATGCAGATTTGCTTGGCTGGGACCCGGAAGGTGAATATGACCTGATCTATTTTGATGCGTTCTGCCCGGATAAGCAACCTGAATTATGGACCAGAGATATATTCACAAAGATCGAACAAATTACAGTCAGGGGCGGAATCCTGGTGAGTTATTCAGTAAAGGGTGAAGTAAAACGGGTCTTGCGACAAAACGGATTCAGAGTGAACAGGTTACCCGGTCCCCCTGGCAAAAGACACATTCTGAGGGCAATAAAAATTTGAAAATAAGTTTCAGAGGCACTTTTTTCATAGACTCAAAGTGCTATCTTTGCGGAATTAAAAATCTAAAAAAAATCAAATGAAAATCAATGGATTAATAGTTCTGACAGGTGTTATTGCCCTGACGCTTGGCTCCTGCGGCAAGAGTTATGTATCGAGTGCTAAGATGAAAACCAGTCAAGATTCACTCTCTTATGCTTTTGGAATCATTAACTACAATGCTCTTCAAACTGACAGTCTTAAGCTCGATCCTGTTCTTGTGGCTAAGGCCATGCTGGACGGCGAAAAGGGTAAGCCAGATATGTCGGATGAAGTTGCCAGAGGAGTCATAATGGCATTTGTCAATAAGCGACAGGCTGATCAGACAGCAAAAAAATCAGAACAGGATAAGATCTTATACAAGGATTATATAGCTGAGAATGAGGCATTCCTGGCAAAGAACAAGGAAAAACCGGGTGTTACTGTAACCCCCAGCGGGCTTCAGTATGAAGTTATCAAAATGGGAACCGGCACCAAGCCAACCAAGGACAATACCGTCAAGGTAAACTATGTGGGCACACTTATCGACGGGACTGAATTTGATTCATCGATTAAAAGAAATGAACCGGCTACTTTCCCAGTAAGCGGAGTAATTCCTGGCTGGACAGAAGCTCTTCAGCTTATGCCTGTAGGATCAAAATTTAAACTGTATATTCCGGAAAACCTGGCATACGGGAGCAACCAGGCAGGGTCGGTGATCAAGCCGTTTTCAACCCTGGTATTTGAAGTTGAGCTTCTTGAAATCGTCAAGTAGCAATGAGAAGCGCAGAGATACATACTGCAAAAGGGATAATGCATGTCTGCTTTTACGAGGATGACGCACCTCGCACAGTTGAGAATTTTGTAAAGCTTGCCAGGGAAGGATTTTATGACGGGCTGGCCTTTCACAGGGTAATTCCTGATTTCGTAATACAGGGTGGCTGTCCTTATTCAAGAGATATGAGCGACCCGAGAGTAGGTACCGGAGGTCCGGGCTATAAGATCAATTGTGAGCTTACTGGTGGCAACCAGTATCACGACAGAGGCGTTCTTTCAATGGCTCATGCTGGAAGAGATACAGGTGGCTCCCAGTTTTTTATTTGCCATGGCAGGACAAACACAAAACATCTCGACAGACAGCATACCTGCTTCGGAAAGGTTACCTCAGGATTGGAGGTCATTGATAAGATCAGAAAGGGTGACAGGATCGAAAAAATTGTTATAAACGAAGAATAAGATGGCATTCGAAATCACAGGGAAAGTGATCGATATAATGCCTGTGAACCAGGTGAGCGACAAATTCAGAAAAAGGGAATTCGTTATTGAAAAAAAAGATACCGGAGGCCCGAATGTCTTCGTTGATTATTTAAAATTTCAGCTTGTTCAGGATAAATGTGATCTGATAAACGAATCATTTCTCAATGAAGAAGTAAAGATCTGGTTTAATCTGAAAGGCAACAGGTGGGAGCGGGACGGGAAAGTGAATTATTTCACAAATCTCGATACCTGGAAGATAGAAAAGATCTCGTCTGCCGGCAAAGATCAGGATACCCGGCAACAGAGCGCTCCTGAAAGCTTTCCAGCTGATTTGGACGAGATGAGCGATCTGCCTTTCTGATCAGCACATTTTTGATTTCATTCTTTTCACGCCATGAGATATCTTTTAATACTCCTGCTTGCTTTTCCTTTTATCTGCGCTCAATCGCAGATCACTCCGGTGGAGGTGGTTACCGATTCCAACCGCATTCTTCTCCCATACAACCGGATAATTAATCCGGCAGGTGTTCAGATTACTTTCGGTGATGCATCCGTTGAAAGCCATGCCATGGATGCTTCTCTTTCCCCTGACGGGCAATGGCTTGCGGTAGAGGAAAGATCGAGCGTGGTGTTCATTAGCACCGCTGACAATAGTGTTAAGTTCGTACTCAGAAACGCGTTTCATCCTGATCTGAGAGGAGGAATGAACACCTATTCCGGGATAACCTGGCATAATATAAACGGTAAACCCGGCGTATACTGGAGTGCGGTCGGAACAGCGGACAGATCATTTGTTGCATCAGCTATATGGGACGGGACAAATGCTGAGTTCGGAAAGCTCATCCAGTTTAAAAGAATCCCGCCGGCTGATATGGCTCTGCCTAATGAGTTCCTTATCAGAAGGGAATCCGGCCATGAGTACCTGTATGTTGTCCTGAACGGGAATAATCAGGTGATCAAACAGGATCTTGCGTCCCTCGATACCGTGTGGATCACTGATCCCGGTGTTGCTCCTTACGGCCTGACAATGGCCGCTGGTAAACTCTATGTCACCAACTGGGCTGGCAGACATCCCATGCCCGGCGACACAGAAGTTGCAGGCGTTCCGTGGGGAAATGCAAGGGTCAATAATAAAGCCGGTGGCGGTACCAGAGAAGGGAGTGTTACAGTCATTGATCCTAAGACAGGCGCACTTATAAAGGAGCTGATTGTAGGGCTTCATCCGAATGCAATCCTGAGTGACCGGAGTGGCGAATTCGTCTATGTCACAAACTCAAACAGCGACAATGTCTCTGTAATAAATGCCCTTATAGATGAAATTACTGAGACATTTAGTGTCAGGCTCCAGCCGGAAACAAATCCTTTTTTCGGGGATTCACCAAACGGTCTGTGTCTCTCATCGGATGAAAAATACCTGTACGTCGCAAACGGGATGGACAACGCACTTGCAGTAATCCGGTTGTCAGCGAGGGCAGCAAGAAGAGGAACAGGGAACTCAAGCCTGGTTACCGGTTTCATACCCACGGGAGCATATCCCTCAGGGCTATGTCTTTCACCGGGAGGTACCCTTTATGTTACTAATCTTGAAGCCTCCGGAGCAAGATTGGGACTACCCTATTCCACCACCAAAAATATTATCTACAATGCCCACAGCATGGGCGCTTCAGTGTCTGCTATACCTGTTCCAGGTGTTAAAAAGCTCAAAGCTTACACTGATACAGTGGTTGCTGTCAATAATCTGAAAAGAGCCGCACTAGCCAGGGAAATGCCAAGAGTGAATGTAAAGCCCGCCGCGGTTCCTGAAAGGATCGGTGAACCATCAGTTTTCAAACATGTAGTTTATATAATCAAGGAAAACAGGACATATGATCAGGTGCTGGGTGACATATCTCAGGGTAACGGTGATCCTGCAATTTGTACATATGGTGCAAAAATAACCCCTAACACCCATAAGCTCTGTGAGGAATTTCTGCTCCTTGATAATTTCCATGTTTCCGGAAAATGTTCTGCAGAGGGCCATCAATGGACTGATGCCTCCATAGTCACAGACTATATCGAAAAAAACATGAGAGCGTGGTTCCGCAGTTACCCGCATGTACAGACCGATGCGCTTGTTTACGCACCCACCGGATTCATATGGGACAATGCCTTGGCAAAAAAGAAATCGGTGAGGATTTATGGTGAAGCCTCATCTCCGGTGACAGTCGGAAACCTCAGATGGACTGACATATACAAAAAATATAAGAATGGGGAAAAGGTTGAATTCCAAAACATAACTACTATCGAACCCGTTAAAGCCATTCTTTGTCTGACATATCCTTCATTTGGCAACCACGAGTTTTCAGATGCTATGAGGGCTGATGCATTGATAACCGAACTGAGGCATTTCGAAAGTATGCCGGGTGACCAGCTTCCGGAACTTATGGTAGTGGCCCTTCCAAATGACCATACAGCGGGCGTGCGCCCCGGAAGTCCTACACCAAGGGCAATGGTTGCAGACAACGATGCAGCGCTCGGAAAGATAGTAGAGGCATTTACCAGAAGCAGGTTCTGGGAAAATACTGTCATTTTTGTCGTGGAAGATGATTCGCAGTCAGGATGGGACCATGTTTCGGCTTACAGGACCGTGGCTCTTGTCATAAGCCCCTATTCAAGGCTTAAGAAGACCATTCACACCTATTATACACAGCCTTCAATGGTAAGGACAATTGAACAGATCCTTGGCCTTCCGCCAATGAACATCCAGGATGCAATTGCGAATCCGATGACAGACTGTTTTACAACCGCACCGGATAAAACTCCCTACAATGCGCTTCCAAGCAATATTCCTATTGATGAAATGAATCCGCAGATCAGCTCCCTGAAGGGAAGAGCATTGTATTATGCAAAAAAAAGCATGCTGCCGGAATTTGATGGTGTCGATTCCGGCAACGATGATCTCCTTAACAGGATATTATGGTTTGCGGCAAAGGGTCATGAACCTTATCCCTCAAAATACGCAGGAACAGGAAACACGGAAGCTGAAAGCGGGGATGATGATGATTGACAAATCAGCTGAACATTCAGGTCATGGCAAACCCTCTTTTGGAGCACTGGGATACACCATTTGAAACTCCCCCGTTTCACCTGATTGAACCGGCATATTTCAAGCCTGCAATTGAAGAAGCTATAAGATCAGCAACTGAAGAAATAAACAGTATTGCAGAAAACAGCGAACCAGCGTCCTTTGATAACACGGTCGGTGCTCTGGAAAGATCCGCTGAACTTCTTGGACGGATAACCCTGATCCTGTATAATCTGAACAGTGCGGACACATCGAAGGAGATCCAGGCTGCAGCACAGGATTCTGCACCCCTGCTTTCACGATTTTCAAACGATATCACCCTCAACGCCACACTTTTTAAAAGAATAAAAGCGGTCTGGGACCAGAGAGACTCACTAGCGTTATGTACAGAAGACAAAATGCTTCTTGAGAAAAAATATAGAAGCTTTCTGCTCGGAGGGGCTCTACTCGATGACTCAAAAAAAGCCCGGTTCAGGGAGATATCTGAAGAGCTTTCAAAGCTGACCCTGAAGTTCGAGGAAAACGTCCTTGAAGAAACAAATGCTTTTGAGCTGCAACTTACGGATAAAGACAACCTTGCTGGACTACCCCGGGATGTTGTGAATCAGGCTGCAGCTGAAGCGTCAAACAGAAAAAAGGAGGGATGGGTGTTCACCCTCAATTATCCTAGTTACATTCCCTTTATGCAGTATTCAGAAAAGAGGGAGCTCCGCGAGAAAATGTTAAAAGCATATACTTCGCGGGCATTTCATGGCAACGAAAGAGATAACAGGTCACTTGTGGTCAGTATAGTGAATTATCGCCTTGAAATGGCAAAGATGCTCGGATTCAGGAATTTCGCCGAGATGATACTGGGGGACAGGATGGCTGACACTCCTGAGAAAGTTCAGAAATTCCTTGAAGACCTGTTCAAAGAATCACATAAGGGTGCTTTAAGGGATCTCAGGAACATTGAGGAATTTGCTTCAGGTATGGGGCATCATGAAGGAATTGAAAGATGGGACTGGGCATACTATTCGGAAAAGCTCAAGAAAGCCATGTTCAAGATAGATGATGAAGTCCTGAAACCTTATTTTTCACTCGATAAGGCCCGGGAAGCGGTATTCGTACTGGCTTCAAAGCTTTACGGGCTTAGTTTCAGGGAAAATAAAGGAATCCCGGTTTATAACGATGAAGTGCATGTATGGGAGGTATTTGATAATCATAATGAGATACTTGCAATTCTTTATCTCGATTTTCATCCAAGGAAGGGAAAAAACGGTGGAGCCTGGATGACTGCCTTCAGGGAACAAAAGATTATAAACGGACGTAGGATCATTCCTCTGATTTCGGTCGTTTCAAACTTTGCAAGACCATCCCTGGATAAGCCTTCACTGCTGACTTTCACGGAGCTTACTACTTTCCTGCATGAATTCGGGCATGCTCTTCATGGCATGCTTTCACAGTGCAGATGGGAAAGCCTTTCAGGGACCAGCGTAGCCCGTGACTTTGTGGAGTTGCCTTCCCAGATAATGGAGAACTGGGCATTTGAGCAGGAGTGGCTCGATACATGGGCAGAGCATTATGAAACTGGCGAAAAGATACCCGGTGAATATGTCCAAAGGATAAAGGAAGCTTCAGCATTCAATGAAGGGTACGCGTGCGACAGGCAACTGGGATTTGCATTCCTCGATATGGCCTGGCATAAGATTACACAGCCGGTTACCGGCAATATCGAAGAGATAGAGGCTGCAGCACTTGAAAAGACCGAACTCTTTCCGAAAATCAAAACATCAAATATGAGCTGTTCATTTACTCACCTGTTCGGAGGAGGATACGCTGCAGGCTATTACGGGTATAAGTGGGCTGAGGTTCTCGATGCAGATGCATTCAGCCTTTTCAGAGAAAAGGGAATATTCAACAGGGAAATTGCCCGGTCATTCAGGGAAAATATCCTTGAGAAGGGCGGCTCCGACAAGCCGATGAACCTGTATTTAAAGTTCAGAGGCAAAGAACCTACAATGGATGCTTTCCTTGAAAGAAGCGGACTTAAATTAACCTCATCCCCATGAGTCCCTTTCTCCCATTATGAGAATGGAGTGTGATGAACTGAATTTCAATAGATAAACCCCTCCCACACCGGGGGAGTGGACTGGGGAGAGGTCCTAAACTAAACATATATTATCTTTGCTGGAGCAAAATTATTTACATTAGTTTAATTTAAATCGCTATATTTCAATTCCATAACATATTTTCATGATCATCTACTTTAAAAGCAGCTCCGGAAATATCATTGCAGCAGGAACTTCAACCAAACTCCCCGGCAAAGACATCGAAAAGCTCAGGTGGCTATTTGGTGAAGCTGAACTCCTTCAGAAAGAAACGATTGAAGGAACCTTCATCGGTCCCCGCAGGGAAATGATAACGCCATGGAGCACTAACGCGGTCGAGATAACCCAGAATATGGGCATTACCAGCATCCAGCGGATCGAGGAGCTCTTCCCCTCAAAATCACCCTGTCCTGAATATGATCCCATGCTACAGGCTGTTTATCAAAATCCTGACCAGTACATCTTTACCATCGAAAGAGTACCTGAAAAAGTCCTTTATATAAACGATATCAGGGAATATAATAAAAAGGAGGGTCTTGCATTAAGCAATGAAGAGATCAGGTACCTTGAAGGGCTCTCGGCATCTATAGGACGGCCTCTCACAGACAGCGAGGTCTTTGGTTTTTCCCAGGTCAACTCCGAACATTGCCGGCATAAGATATTCAACGGCATCTTCATCATCGACGGTGAAGAGAGGGACTCAACTTTGTTCCAGCTCATAAAAAACACGACACATTCTAACCGCAATAAAGTAGTTTCGGCATATAAAGATAATTGTGCCTTCCTACAGGGACCAGTTGCAGAACAATTTGCCCCTGGCGCCCAGGACAAGTCCGATTTCTTTACTGTAAAGAATTATGAATCTGTACTTTCCCTGAAAGCTGAGACACATAATTTCCCGACAACTGTTGAACCGTTCAACGGAGCTTCAACCGGGACAGGCGGCGAGATCAGGGACAGGATAGCAGGCGGAAAAGGGGCCTTCCCCATCGCCGGAACAGCTGTTTATATGACCTCCTACCCCAGGCCTGACGGGCCTAGACCATGGGAAGAAGCCACCGAAGAAAGGCCCTGGCTTTACCAGACACCCGAAGATATCCTTATCAAAGCCTCAAATGGAGCCAGTGATTTCGGGAATAAATTCGGGCAGCCACTCATCTGCGGATCACTTCTTACATTCGAACATTTTGAGGACTTGAGGCGATACGGTTATGATAAGGTCATAATGCTTGCCGGAGGCATTGGTATAGGAAAAAAGAAAGACAGCCTTAAAAACACTCCTGAAAAGGGGGACCTGATCATTCTGCTCGGAGGTGATAACTACAGGATCGGGATGGGTGGAGGTGCTGTATCTTCAGTCGAAACCGGAAGATACGACACCTCAATAGAACTGAACGCAGTGCAGAGGGCAAATCCCGAGATGCAGAAAAGGATTTACAATGCTATCCGCGCTATGGGAGAATCGGATATCAATCCGATCGTGTCGATCCATGACCACGGAGCCGGCGGGCATCTGAACTGCCTTTCTGAACTTGTTGAATCTACCGGCGGGAAAATCGATATCAGCAAGCTGCCTGTTGGAGATCCTACCCTTTCGGCTAAAGAAATAATCGGAAATGAATCTCAGGAAAGGATAGGCCTGGTTATAAAGGCAGACAAGGTAGAAAAACTTAAACTGGTCGCGGAAAGGGAAAGAGCGCCGATATATATTATCGGTGAAATTACGGGCGATCACCAGTTTACCTTCGAAAATAGCATTACAGGTGAAAAACCAATCGATATTGCAGTTGAATCACTTTTTGGCGATCCTCCCCGCACTACCATGGTCGACAGTACAGTATCGGCTTCTTTTGGCAAGCCTGGATATTCGCAGGAAAGGATCCATGAGTATATTGAAAAAGTGTTGCAGCTCGAAGAGGTTGCATGCAAAGACTGGCTGACTAACAAGGTCGACAGATCTGTTACCGGGCGGCTCGCTAAGCAGCAATGCGCCGGTCCATTGCAGCTACCGCTCAATAATCTAGGAGCTATCACACTTGACTATCGCGGAAAGTCAGGCATGGCAACTTCGATCGGACATGCTCCTATAGCCGGACTAATTGATCCTGCTTCAGGATCAGTATTATCGATTGCTGAAGCCCTCACTAATATAATATGGGCACCCCTTGCTGATAAACTAAAAAGCGTCTCTCTTTCAGCCAACTGGATGTGGCCATGTAAAAATCCTGGAGAGGATGCCAGGCTTTATTCTGCCGTCCAGGCAGCCAGTAAATTTGCAATTGAGCTTGGTATAAATATTCCGACTGGGAAAGACAGCCTTTCAATGACGCAAAAATATAGTGATCAGATAGTTATATCCCCGGGTACCGTTATTATATCCGCTGCTGCAGAGGTACGTGACATCAGAAAGATCGTTGAACCTGTTGTAGTTCAGGATCCTTATACCAGCCTGCTGTATATCGATATGAGCTGCGACAGTTTCAAAACAGGAGGAAGCTGCTTTGCCCAGATTCTCAATAAGATTGGTGGTGAAGTTCCAACGGTCAGGAATCCTCGCTATTTCTCTTCAGTATTCAATACAATCCAGGAACTTATACACAGCGGGAAGATTCTTGCGGGCCATGATATTTCTGCAGGAGGAATGATAACCACTCTGCTTGAAATGTGCTTTTCAAATACATCCGGCGGTCTGAGTATCAACCTGTCAGGAATGAATGATGAAGATACCGTCAGGCTGCTTTTATCACAGAATCCGGGAATTATCATACAGGTCAGGGATGTGAATGAGATCTCAGAGATCCTTCTTGAGCGGGGTATTTCGTATCTTTCAATAGGTCATCCCGTAACAGAAAGATCTATCCGGGTAATGAACCGCCAGGCAGTCCTCGAGTTCAATATTGACCGACTAAGGGATAAATGGTTTTACACCTCGTACCTTCATGACCGCCGCCAGAGCGGACCGGAACTGGCATTTGAAAGATATCAGAATTATAAGAACCATTCAATCCATATTGAGACCGGTAGCTTTGACGGTAAATTCAAATCGCTGGGAATTTCACCTGACAGACGAAAGAAGTCAGGCATCAGGGCTGCAATAATCCGTGAAAAGGGGGTCAATGGCGACAGGGAGATGGCTTATGCCCTATGGCTGGCAGGCTTCGACGTGAAAGATGTACATATGACTGACCTTATCTCAGGCCGGGAAACGCTGGAGGATTTAAATATGATAGTATTTGTGGGAGGCTTCTCCAACTCTGATGTCCTTGGTTCTGCAAAGGGCTGGGCAGGAGCATTCACCTACAATGAAAAAGCCAGGACCGCACTTGAAAAATTCTATAAAAGAAGTGATACGCTTTCTCTGGGCGTTTGCAATGGGTGTCAGCTCATGGCTGAGCTTGGCCTGATCTATCCTGATCACGAAAAAGGGCCTAAATTATTGCACAACAAATCAAACAAGTTCGAGTCAGGATTTTTAGGTGTGAGGATACCTCAGAACAATTCGGTAATGTTCGGGAATATGTCGGGCATGGAGCTCGGTATATGGGTAGCTCATGGGGAAGGCCGGTTCAGCCTGCCCTACCCTGAAAACAAATACAATGTTGTACTTAAATACTCAAAAAGCACTTATCCGGCAAACCCGAACGGGTCGGATTATGCCATATCGGGCCTGTGCTCGATTGATGGCCGTCACCTTGCAATGATGCCGCACATTGAAAGGGCCTTTTTCCCGTGGCAGTGCGGCTATTATCCGGCTGAAATGAAAAAAGATGACATAACCCCCTGGATGAAGGCTTTTGTGAACGCACGTAAATGGATTTCCAAGAAGATTAACGGGTCATCGGTGTGAGCATGAGCGACATCAGTTTGGTGTTGTCGGGATTCCCGGACCCGTTTTCCCTTGCTTCCTTCGAAAGGACCTTTTCGCTTATCACCTGGATACGGTACTCACCTGGATCTGAAATATAGAATGATCCCATATATGAATCCGTCTGGTAATAAGGATAAGAAACGTCCTTTGAATTGAGAACAACCCTGTCCGGTTCCGGAGTAACTTCCAGAAGATTATCAAGAAGGGCTATCTTGACTGAATTTATGTAGCTCAGATTGGTTGTATCTTTTGTCGCACTCGAGAGCCATACCTTGAACCGGCCCGGCTTCGAAACTACTACGTCCCATTCTGCAGTATTACTCGAGGGATTAATCAGATCACTGTAACAGGTTGCTTTATCCATCTTCAGAGCAAACGAACCATCAGGAGCCTGTAAAACAGCATTGCCTGATGCGCTCTCGTTTGATGCCTTATGCCCGCATGACCACAGCAACAGAAAACCCATCCCAATTATGGTGAATATTGACTTCCTCATCTTACTACTCTCCTAATATTAGACTATCCAAATTGACAACGCATTAAATTCATAACGGCATATTAACAAACAGAGTATTTAATAAGTTTGCTAAAAAACAAAAAAAATACCAAAGTTATGCCAACTGGAAAATTAGTTATTAACAAAATGAAGCAAATAAGATTCTTATTAAGAATTCAGTATTAGAATATCCCGGCTGATTCCCTGACAGGTATTTCACCATGCTTTACCTTTCCTGATGTGAATGGGACTGCTATTGCTTCTGCAACGATTTCTGAAATATCTGATATTCTGGTTTTTGTGGCCGGTGTAAGCGTCTTCTTGCACAACGGGCAGACAGTAATTATACAATCAGGCTCGCATTTCGCCAGCTCCCTTGTGACATTGACCGCAATCTTTCTTCTGTCAGCACTGCTTATTTTAATATTTCCCAGGCTTCCTCCGCAACACATAGAATTTTCATCATCAAACTCAGTAGGTTCAAGCCTGGCAACATGCTTTATTACCTCTTTAGGTTCATCATAAACTCCTGAATTCCTTCCAAGTTCACATGACGTATGATAGGTGACCTTTTTATTCAGGAAATTCATTTTGACTGAACCCGTCTCAATCAGGTTCCAGATGAATTGTGAATGGTGCAGTACTTCTACATCGAGATAATAGCTCTCCCGGAACACCTTGTAACAGATGGGGCATGAAGTGACGAGGGTATGTGCACCGGATTTCCAGATCACCTGCGAATTATAATTGATAAGCTCCCTCGCTTCCTTATCCTGTCCGGCCAGCATCAAAGGACGGCCGCAGCATACGCCTCCATTTTCATCCATGAACGACCATTTAAGTCCTGATGCGTTCATAATATTTACCATCGACCTCTTTATTGAAGGGGTAATATGGGTCATGCAGCCCGCAAAATAAAGGACATCAGCGCTTTGTGAATTAGTTACAGGAAGAAAGTCGAATGGATTACTATAGTTCTGCCTGGCAGACTGAACTATCTGCCTGTTGCGGAGATATCCCTTCCAGGTATTTGTGTAATTAATATCAGATTCTCCCTTTCTCCTCTGGATCATCCTGATCTTTGTGAGTTCTATGCCAACAGGACATTTCAGGTCACACCTGCCGCAAAGCAGGCAGTTATGAGCTATTTCTCCGGTTTCATCCCCATTCCTTATCGCTTTCATCAGGTAAGCTGACTGGATATGATTTATCCCGGCTGAAAAATTCAGCTGACATTGATCTATACAGATCCCGCATGATGAGCATGAATGCACCTCCACTTCCGAAAAAGTCCCTGCTTTGTCGCCAGTTTTTATACCTGAATTTCTCATAAAAATGAGGAACAGTTCCACAGGGATGTGGAAATATCTTGTCAGGGGAAGCATGAAGAAGAAAGTTCCAAGTGACAGTGAATAGAGCCACCAGAACGGGTATGCCACCTCGCGGGCAGGTAAAAATGAAGCAAGGAGTGATCCGAGGGTCCCTGTAAGAAAGCTTCCTGTCCCGTAAGCTCCGCTTGTGAGGCTTTCTGCAAGAAGACGGCTTGGGAAAACCAGCCAAAGCGCTGTCATTGCTATCTTATCCTTAACCTTCAGGTGTGTTGTCTTCTTCATCCCTACAACCTTGGGAGTGAACCGTTTTATTATTGCAAGGATAAGTCCTGAAAGAATAAAGGCCAGAATAAGGTCCATCATGAAGGAGTATGCTACCTCAGAAAATGTCTTCCCGTAATCGGGATTGAAGAATTTAAAGAAGATCGCCTTGTAGGGTGCATTAAGATGCCTTTCTCCGAAAATATCCGCTTCAAGTGTCCCGAACAGAATGAGCAGAAACCACCCGAAAGCCAGGCTCATGTGCATGTATCCAAGGCGCGGTTTTGTTTTCAGGATCTTACGGTGAATCAGGCTTTCGAGAAATATCTCTTTAAGGCTCTGTCCAAATGCCCTCCCGAAAAAGCCCCTCTGAAGCCTGAGCTTGTCAGGTCTTGAAAGTTCCCTGAACCAGATAATGCTCCTTGTTACAGCATAGATCAGTATGAAGTAAAGACCCAGGTTAAATGGTATGACAAACGGATCAAATTGCATATCCATTCATTTTTTGAAACATTTGCTTTGCCAGGAATACGACATTCCTTGTATTTACTCCCCGGGGGCAGACAAGAGAGCATTTCCCGCAAAGCATGCATTTTTTAAGCTCGTTCCATGGCTTCTCATTCTCCCCCCTGTGAATGAGAATATTAATCTCCCTGAGACTGAACTGTGTGTAATTACCGGCAGTGCAGGTCGCGGTACATCCTCCACAGGCAATGCAGAGCTTAAAGCTTGGTTCCTTCTCGCGAATGTAATCAGCCAGGCTTCTGTCGTTTGCTTCCCAATCGATATACCTTACCTTTGATATTGAAAATCCGAATTTATCCATCTCAGGAAGTCCTAATTCTCAAATAATTTATCACCTCTGTTGCTGCCGCCCGGGCATGCGATATTGTTTCTGTAATGTTCATGGGAGCAGTGCAGGTTCCGGCATAAAATACTCCTTTCAGATTGCTGCGATTATTTGCGTAATGATGATCAGAAGGTGCAAAGAACTTGTTTTCACCTCGCACCAGACCTGCCAAGCCGGCAATTTTACTTCCCCCTTCCGACATCTCCATCCCGGCCATCAGCACAAGCATGTCAAGTTCAATTTTTAGTGGTCTGCCTGCAAGAGTATCCTCCACTTTCACAACAAGTCTGCCATCAATCTTTTCGCTAGCTTCCGAGACTTTACCCCTGATAAAGTTGATGTTCCACTTTTCCTGCGCTTCCCTGTACAATTCTTCATAATGGGCCCCTCCCATTCTCATATCCATATAAAAGCAAAATACTTTTGATTGGGGAAGCTCTTCCCTGACCTCAATTGCCTGCTTTACTGCAGTCACACAACATAATTTGGAACAATAAATATTGCCCGCCTTCTCATCTCTTGATCCAACACAGTGTACAAAACCAATTGTTTTGGGTTCTTTCCCGTCAGAGCGTCGTATTTTACCATTTCTAAACATTCCCTCAAGGTCAGCTGATGTGATTACATTGTCGTAAATACCATAACCGTATTCCTCTTTCCTTTCACATTTGAAAAGATCAAATCCTGTGGCAAGAACTACAGCATCACATTTTATCTCTTTACCATCGTGTGTGAGAAGTGAAAAGCCATTCTTGGTCTTTTTGAATTCTTCAATGTAGGTCCCTGTATGAATGCTGATCTTTTTCAGCATCAACTTCTTTTCGAGATAGTCCAGGACTTCAGAGCTATTTCTCCTGTCGGGAAAAAGCTTGTACCAGTCATTCAGGTGTCCTCCGGTCCTGTTTTCCTTTTCCACTACACTGACAGAGAAACCTGTTTCTGAGAGCTGACCGGCAACCTCTATCCCGGCTGGACCACCGCCTATTACAACTATATGTTTGTCCATTAATAATCAAACATTGACCAACCCAGTAACACCAGTTCTTTCAAGACATTTCCTGGTCTTGTATTTTTCACCTGGATCATATTCTATCCCGATTTTATCAAGCACAGGTTCGCAATTTGTCTGATGCATCTGGAGACCCAGATCCCATGGATCATACCCAAGTACTAATCCTGCCACCTCTTCATAGGTGAATACAGGTATTCCCTCTCCGTTCTGTCCGTATCTTTTTCCTTCCATTTCGTTTATTACATACTGCCATCTGTCGAGGAACATTGGGCAACCCGGGCAGTTGGTAATAATCATATCTGGTTTGAACGGCTTCATAGATTCAAACTTTTCCTTTGAGCAGGCAATTGAGAATCCCCTGTTAGCCTGTACCAGGTATTGTCTGAATCCGAATCCGCAACAATGTCTCCTTTCTGGATAGTCAATCACGTTACCTCCCCATTCTTCGACCATTCCTGCCAGAACATAGGGATATTCAGCGCCACCGACACCTTTTGAAGGAAACATTTTGGCATAATGGCATCCGATGTGGTCAACAACTTTTAAAGGTTCACCTGTGTTTTTATTTATCAGTCTGTATTTAGCGGCTGAAGAAATTTCCCTTCTGAATTTATAGATTACATCACTTGCGTGAGCCAGATTCTTTGGAACTTTAAATTCTCTGCCAGTGGCTATTCTCAGCATCTTTCGGATTCTCTGTTCAACCTCAGGATAATGATGCCACGTATCGAGAATCTCAGTGTAAAGTCCGAATGAAGTAATGCATGAAGGGAGCATATTTTCATATCCTGCCTCAGTCATGAGGGCAAATTGCCTTGCCACTACGGTCATTGTTGTTTCCACAGGTACTATATCACCGTGGTAACCTATGCCGGTACAGGTTGTATGGCAGGGATTTTCGAATACATCTTTATTCAACACCTCCCTCATAATTCTCAGGAAAGTTGTTTCTGATCCGGGGAAAAAGTTTTGCCGGACACAACTCCGGACGTAGAAGAACTTATCTTCCGCAATCTCTTTCTGATAATCTTTCCAGATATTTCGTTTTCCTTCTATGTTCATCCTTGAAGCAAATTATCGTGTATGTGTATTATTGTTCGATTTATAAACATGCTCAAAGTATTCATTATCAATTCCATCTCCAAGGGTCAGGTCTAATTCATCAGCTTTCTTCCTGGAGTACTCTTCTATCTTTTCGAATCTTTTTGTTCCTCCGGTTACATCAAAAATCTTTTTAATTTCATCAAGGGCCTCCTTAGGGATTTTTCTTAAAATCCCGGGGCCATCACCTTTATAGTTTGCACCAAGTCTTTTAAAAACTTCACTCCAGTTTGACTGGATCCAGTCCCAAACGGGACCTTGTTCAGGGTGCATATCGGTGCCAACCCCTTCAAGATAAAGACAATAGCCATATTTAAGAATCCACTCTCCTACTGTCCTTTTTATCGCAAGCTGCTGCCTGCCTTTTTCTGATTCCACGAAGAAGCCAAGATCTTGTGAAAGCCCGCGGAGGGCCATTATTATAAGTCCTGGTGCGTTTCCCCTCGGGCACCTAGTCTTGCACGACATGCACTCACCACAATACCAGATTGTGTCAGACTTCAGAAGTTTTTCAATTTCTTCATTATCTCCCGACTGGACGAGATCGACAATATTCCGCGGATCGTAATTGTAGAATTCGGCTGCCGGACAGATAGCAGTGCAGACGCCACAGTTCATGCAGGCATTCAATCCTTCTTCAAACCGTATATCTTGTTTAAGCAGGTCGAGATAATTCTCCATTTCAGGGTTCAGACTACAGAAGATCTGTTAATTAATTAACAACAAATTTATAGGATTGTGATAACGCGTTTGACAGGCTTAAAGCCTAATTTTCAGGGGTATTTATACGTAAAGAATGTATTATGTATTATGTTTTGAGGCATGCGATCCTCACTTTTAGAAGAAATGCAGGATTTTGTTACTTTTGAGCGATGAAACTGATCGCTGAAAGCGGGGGATCCAAGACAAGCTGGTGCGGGATTACAAACTCCGGTGAGACCGATATTATTTCAACAATAGGACTGAATCCCAATTTTGTTCCGGGAGAGGTTTTCCGGGAGGTAATTTCATCAGAGGTTCTGCCGGCACTGAAAGATCAGATTAACGAAATTAAACGGGTCTGGTTCTATGGGGCTGGCTGTGCGGGCCGGGTAATGAATTCGAGGGTGACAGACGATATCCGGTTTGCTATTCCATCTGCTGAAGTTTCAGTTTATTCTGACCTCCTGGGCGCAGCCAGGGGATTGCTTGGTAAAAGCAGAGGGTATGTGTGCATGATAGGAACAGGCTCTAATTCAGGCTATTACGATGGGGAAAAAATTACTGCCAATGTCCCCCCCCTTGGCTTTATACTCGGGGATGAAGGAAGCGGCGCATCCCTTGGGAAAAAATTGCTCGCTGATTTTCTGAGGGGAATAATGCCTGCTGACCTTTCCAGGGATTTCAAAGCCAGTTACGGTGCTGAAAAAGATGATATCGTTGGTCACGTGTACAGGGGAGTATTTCCCAGCAAGTATATAGGGGGATTCGTTCAGTTCCTGAATGATCATATTTCCCACGGATACTGCAGGGATCTTATCCGCAAGTCATTTGAAGAATTTGTTGACAGGAACCTCAGTTTGTATAAAATTTCAGGTAAAACCGATATTGCTGTTACAGGGTCTGTTGCCTGGCATTTCAGGCCAATCCTGGAAGAGGTTTTCAGAGATGACAACTTTACAATCTCCATAATGGCAAGAGGCCCGATAGAAGGCTTAATCAGGTATCACAAAATGTATGACTAACCAGCAACCGGAAATAAGCAACCAGATAATTATAATTTCAATCATTTTTAAATGATAAGCGTAACTGAATCTGAATCCTTTTATCATGATCTTGAGAAAATGTCAGTCCGCCAGATTCTTGAATCGATCAACGCTGAGGATCAGAAAGTGCCCGGAATAATAAAAGGCTGCATACCTGTAATTGAAAAGCTCGTTGAAGCAGTCGTAAAAAGAATGAAAACAGGGGGAAGACTTTTCTACATCGGTGCTGGTACAAGTGGAAGGCTCGGTATAGTTGATGCATCAGAGATCCCTCCTACTTTCGGACTCGACCAGGGATACGTAATTGGCCTGATCGCCGGTGGGGACAGGGCTATTAGAAAAGCAGTCGAAATGGCAGAAGACAACGAAGGGCTTGGATGGACTGAACTTCAGACATTCAATCCCTCCCCGAAGGATATCATAGTTGGCATTGCTGCCTCCGGGACAACTCCTTATGTCGTAGGAGCCCTCAGTAAGGCAAGGGAAAATGGCATCTTTACAGGGGCAATCACCTGCAACAGGGAAACTCCTCTTGCATCCTATGCTGATGTTGCCATAGAAGTTATTACCGGACCTGAATTTGTTACCGGCAGCACCCGGATGAAAGCCGGAACTGCCCAGAAACTCGTTCTCAACATGATAACCACAGCCACAATGATTCGGCTCGGACGCGTGAAAGGGAACAAAATGGTCAATATGCAGCTCACCAATCATAAGCTGATCAGAAGAGGTACAAAAATGATATCGGAGGAGCTTGGCCTCGATCACGAAACATCAAAAAAGCTTCTGCTATTACATGGTTCCGTAAGGAAAGTATTGGATATTTTTAGGGAAGGAAATCAATAATGGGCGACAGGTAAAACGCTGGGAGCATGAAGGAAAACCTGGTTTGCACGCAGCTCGTAGCTCATATTTTTAATTGATTTACTACGAACCATCAGCTACCAGCTATGAGCTTTTTCTTTCGGTCTTCTGTCTTCCGTCTTCAGCCTTCCAATCACAATCCTTTTCCCTGCTTTTTAAGAAGTATTTCGCTGATCTTGAAGGTCAGGAATGCACACCCTGCGCCGATGACCGCTCCTGCAACCACATCCGACGGATAATGGACACCCAGATCCATTCTGGAGTAAGCTACTAATCCTGCATAAGCAAAAGATGGCGCAATAACATACCATTTAGGGTAAACAAGGCTTATGGATGTTGCGGCTGCAAAGGCGCCAGATGTATGTCCGGAAGGGAATGAGGGGCTCCCGGCATTGGTTTTTTTAATGATATCGGGGTATTTTTCAAACGGACGTGCCCGATTTACAGTATATTTAAGTGCTGCTGTGATTCCAAGATTCACGACTGCAGCTCCAATGGACGCAATTGCATTATCAATCAATTCTTTATCATTTTTGGCTACTCCTGCTATCATCATTCCGGCAGGGACTCCTGTTATAAAGTATGTATTGGAATTTGAAACAAACCTGAAAAACCTGTCAGAAGGAAGAGTCTCCGGAGAATAAATAGCTCTGAGGATCCTTATGTCAGGATTTTGAGCTACTGCTTCTACTGGTAATATCAGCAACAGGATTATTAAGATCTTTCGGTTCACTGTATCCTATTTGAGCTTCGCCTTCAGATTGATAAGTTTATAAATATTTTCCAGATCGGAAATTCCTGAAACCTTCAGAGAAATTGCCCTTATATTTCCATATCTCTTACCATTCACAAAATCATTCTTAATTTTATCCGGCAGAGTACTTGAAGTAATTACCGGTTCACCCTTATTACCGAAATAAAACGTGATCCGGAAGGTATTTTCAAGCACACCTATCCAGAACAATGTCTTCTTTTTATATTGCATCTTGAAAAGCCATTGGTTCCCGTCATTGTAAAACCTCCATTCCCCGATGCTTCCTTCGTAATTGTCTTTTACATATTTCATCGTCATCAGCCATACATCTTTAATATCACCAATGATTGAGAAGATTTTCTCATCTGAAGGATAAACATTCTTATCGCCGAGTACCAGTCTTTCAGATTCTTCCATATTAGCAGAAATTTTTACAGCCCTTGTAATTTCAATCTCCAGAAGCAATAATGATTAAAATTAATACTTTTATAACAGAATAACCTGCAATCGATGATAAAAGACAAACAGCTGGATACTCTCTGCCTGAGGTATCCGGTACTTACTGGTCTCCGGGATTCAATGGCTGAAGCAGCGGGGATGATAATCAAATGCTATACAAAGGGGGGAAAGCTGCTTATATGCGGCAATGGAGGAAGCAGCTCCGATGCCGATCATATGGTTGCTGAATTGATGAAAGGATTCGAACTTCACCGGCTCCTGGATGATAGCCTCATAAAGAGGTTTATATCAATATCTCCTGGCAGGGGTAGAATTCTTGGCGGGCACCTGGAACATGGATTGCCAGCAATATCGCTATCATCCAATCATGCTATTATTACAGCCGTTTCAAATGATATGGATCCTGACCTGATCTTTGCCCAACAGGTTATCGGGTATGGTGTAGAAGGGGATATTTTAATCGGCATAAGCACTTCAGGGAATTCACAGAATATTATTGATGCCTGTATAGCTGCACAAGCCTTAAATCTCAGGGTAATCGGGATCACTGGCAAAACGGGCGGTAAAATGAAACAATATTGTGATGTTATCGTAAACGTTCCTGAAACAATTACTTCCTGTGTCCAGGAACTTCACCTGCCTGTGATGCACACCATATGCAAAATAGTCGAGAATCATTTCTATAGACAGCAAAATACATAAGCATGAAGCCTGCGTTGCTTAATGAAATAATTGAAAAGATCAAATCAGTAAGGATTGCCATAATCGGAGATTTCTGTCTCGATGCTTACTGGTTTATCGATGAGTCCAAAAGTGAGATATCAATAGAAACAGGACATCCTACGAGGCCTGTTCATCGTCAGAAATACTCTCTTGGCGGGGCAGGCAATGTCGCTGGCAATCTCGCCGCAATGGGAGTCAAAGATATAAGGGTTTTCGGTGTTACGGGAAGTGACCCGTTCGGTGAAGAAATGATCTCGATCATGAAAAGAACCGGGATAAATACACACAATATGCTTGTCCAGGCTGAGAACTGGTCTACACATGTTTACATTAAACCTGTTGCAGGCGAAATTGAGCAGAGCCGTATTGATTTCGGAAATTTCAACAGCCTGTCAGATCAAACAGCAGATACACTTATTGAAAACCTCTGCAGGGAAGCATCGGAGGTCGATCTGGTGATAATAAATCAGCAGGTCATGTCAGGAATTCATACTCTTCATTTAAGAGAAAAGCTTGTCGATGTAATAGCCCGGTTTAATGAAAAAGTATTTATTGCCGACAGCAGGCATTTTACTGACTTCTACAGGGGAACGTACAGGAAGATGAATGATGTTGAGGCTGTACGTTTGTGCGGATTACAAAAAGTAACTGAAGATGTCGTTTCATACAAAGAGGTTATTGATGCTGCCGAAAAACTTTTCGAACGGTTCAGGAAACCGCTCCTGATAACGAGAGGCAGCAGGGGTTCAATAGTAACGGATGATAAGGGAATATCGGAAATAGCCGGATTAATGATCATGGCACAGACCGACACCGTAGGAGCCGGCGACAGCTATCTCGCAGGAGCGTCAGCTGCTCTTGCCGCAGGTTATACCCTTGAAACAGCAGGTGAATTCGGTTCTTTTGTTGCAGGGGTGACGGTACAGAAGCTGTTCCAGACCGGAACAGCTACACCTGAAGAAATCCTGACTATCGGCAGTGATCCCGACTATATCTATAATCCTGAACTTGCAGAAGATGCCAGACAGGCAAAGTACCATGGCAGATCAGAAATTGAGATCATAAACAAATGGCCTGATAATCTGAATATCAGGTATGCTATATTCGATAATGACGGTACTGTTTCAACATTACGGGAAGGCTGGGAACATATCATGGCTCCGATGATGGTAAAAGCAATTCTGGGACCTAACTACCTAGAAGCCGATGAATCGACCCTGAAGAAGGTAAGCTCAAGGGTGGATGAGCTTATCGACAAAACTACAGGTGTCCAGACGCTTATGCAGATGAAGATGCTGGCGGGACTGATAATGGAGTTTGGTTTTGTTCCTGAAGACCAGATACTTGATGAATACGGATACAAGGAAATCTATAACAATGACCTGATGCAGATGGTCCGTCAGCGTGAAGAAAAGCTCAGGAATGGGGAGCTACTTCCTGAGGACCTAACTATAAAAAATGCGATCCTGTTCATTAAAACATTATACGACAGGGGAATAAAGCTTTACCTGACCTCAGGAACCGATGAGGAAGATGTCAGGCATGAAGCCAATGCTCTTGGATACGATCATTTTTTCGAAGACAGAATCTACGGCTCTGTAGGAGATATCAACAAGGAGGCCAAAAGGATCGTTCTTGACCGAATCCTTGACTCTATCGGAGAATCTGAAGCCGGGTCTATAGTAACATTCGGCGACGGTCCGGTTGAGATCAGGGAAACACGCAAGAGGGGTGGTAATACTGTGGGGATCGCAAGTAACGAGCTCAGAAGATACGGGTTAAACCAGGCCAAGCGTACAAGACTGATCAAAGCGGGTGCTGATATTGTTGTACCTGATTTTTCTCAAAGTGAGGTTTTGCTTGAATTTCTTAACTGCAAAGCTCATGCCTCATCCCAAGTTTAACCGGGATAAACTTCATATCAGAAGCCTGAGGGAAAGGAAGAACCAGCTGTCAGTTGAAAAAAACCTTATTCCCCTGTCATTCGTGCCTTCTGGAATTTCAAGAGAGAATAAGGATCTGATAAGAAAAACAGCAGGAAAAATCATAACCGCAAAGAATAACAGAAAGTCTGTAATGCTGGCTTTTGGCGCACATACCGTGAAGAACGGGCTGGCGCCATTCCTGCAGGAGCTTATAAAGAAAGGATGGATCACACACCTCGCTACTAACGGAGCCGGCATTATTCATGACTGGGAATTTGCTTTCCAGGGGAAGACAGGAGAAGATGTCAGGGAGAATGTCAGGAAGGGGCAGTTCGGGATATGGGAAGAAACAGGTGTCTACATAAACCTGGCCCTGATTGTTGGAGCTTACGAAGGACTTGGGTATGGTGAGTCTGTGGGAAAGATGATTTCAAGGGAAGGGCTGCTTATCCCTGATCCGAATGTCCTTCGCAGGGAAGCTGTTGAGCTGATGGATACTGATCCGGAGTATGCAGCAGCTGCTATCGACTTCTCAGGTGTTATTGAAAGGAACAACCTTGCATCCGGATTCCTTGATATACCTCATCCTTTCAAGGAATTTTCCGTCCAATGTGCTGCCTACGATCTTGGAATCCCGTTTACCGGGCATCCCATGTTCGGCCATGATATCATTTACAATCATCCGATGAACCATGGAGCCGCGATAGGAAGAACTGCTCAGAGTGATTTCCTTGTATTCTCCCATAGCGTATGCAACCTTGAGGACGGTGTTTATATTTCGGTAGGTTCGGCAGTAATGTCGCCAATGGTTTTTGAGAAGGCACTCTCTATGGCGCAAAATATTAAGATCCAGGAGAATACCTGCATAAGTAATCATTACATGGTTATAGCCGATCTGGCTGAAAATAACTGGGACTGGATGAAGAACGGTGAACCTCCTGCCGATAATCCTGCATATTATCTCCGTTATTGCAAAACCTTTTCAAGGATGGGAGGCGAAATGCATTACATCACCGCCGACAACAGGGATTTCATTCCGGAACTGTATCGCTGCCTGAAGGAAGCAGATCAATCCGGATGATCCTATCTCAGCCAGACAAGGATCAGGACAGTGATTATTGTAAGTACTGCCAGGTGAAGCCTCCAGTCCGTTATCCCCTTGAATGCAGCAATCCCCTTTGAATAATCAATGGTTGTTTTTTCAAGCTTCGAAGGATCGGTTTTTTCAGTGAAGGCGGAAACTATAAAAAGGACAGCAGTTATGAAAATCTCAGCCCAGAGGCCCCGGTATCCGAAATTAAGTGTCAGCGTATGGTGAAGGAATGGGAAAACATGCTGGCCGGCTTCAGGTCCCATAAGCTGATCAGAAACAAATATGGTGGCCAGGATTATTCCGGCAATTACTGAGGCAGCAGCCCCTTTCAATGTGACCTTTTTGCTGATGATACCAAATAGTATTGAAGGAAAAACAGGAATTACCAGATAAGCTGAAATTGTTTGCAGATATTTATATAGTCCTTCCTCATTTTTATAGACCATATATGCAGCGCCTATCCCTAGCAATGTGACAATAAGTATGACAATCCTTCCCAGTGAGACCTGTTTTTTCTCCGGTAAATCAGGTTTAAACTCAACAATAAAATCTCTGACTACAAGAGTCGAAACTGAATTGAGAACTCCTATCAATGAGGTGATCATTGCGGCAAGAAGTGAAGCCATAAGGAGCCCGCGAAGACCTGAAGGCAGGAGTTTGTTCAGCAGAAGGACAAATGTCTGCTTAGTCTGATCACCCTGCAGCTCACCCGGGAATAATGCGAAAGCAATGACTCCGGGAAGCGCAAAGATAAAGACCGGCAGAAGCTTCAGCAATGTTGCGAACATGGCGCCCCATCGTGCATTTCTGAGGTCAGGGGCTGCAAGAACACGCTGAACGTTTACCTGGTCCATTCCCCAGTAAAATATACCAGCATAAAAAGCAGTTGCAAGTATTCCCCAGAATGGGTATACGGGATCATTGTATGGTTTTGCAATCGACATCATCTGAGGAGCTTTTTGCATAAGACCCTCAAATCCGCCAACTTTGATAAGTCCGATAACCAGCATTACAGCAGCGCCTCCGATCATAATTATTACCTGTAGCGCATCTGTATATGCAACAGCTGTGAAGCCACCGATAATTGTAAATATAGCCACCGTGAGGCCGATATAGAAAATCGTTGACATGATATTCCATCCCAGCATACTGTTTAGAACAAGCGCTCCTGCAAACAGTGTGAACGCCAGTTTTGTCATAATGCTTATCACCAGCATGAGGCCTGAGAAGAATGTCCTGGCACGGCGACTATATCGCAATTCAAGAAATTCCGGGATAGTAAAGAGCCTGTTCTTCATGTAATATGGGAACAGGATGGCACAGGCAACCCCCAGAGTGATAACAGTGGTCAGCTCGACAAGTCCAGCCGACAGCCCATACCTGTATGAATCACCCGATAATCCCACAAGGTGTTCTGCACCGATATTTGTAGCAAAAAGAGAGGCTCCTATAATCGGCCAGGTTATTGATCTCCCGCCGAGGAAAAAACCGGAACTGTCCCTGGAGGATTTTTTCCTGTATGACATGTACATGCCGTATCCCAGGCTTCCGCAGATTACGAATAGAAGTACAAACCAGTCGAGAGGCGACAATGTGAGAGTCATAGGTTCAGGTTAACAAAGAGGCTGATTCATAAAAGGTATCCTTACCTGGACATCAATCTTACATACTCTGAAGGATTTTATCCAGTCTCTGTATGCTCTGGATCATTGACCTGACTGTGTGGTAGTTGATTTTCCATGAATGACCCATATGGGTCCATATAGGCTCACCCTTCCTTGTCAGCAGGGGGTACCACTCTCCTACCGCTTTGTTCACAACCTTATCCATGACAAACCGGTGAACATTTTGGTAGGCTTCCCAGTAAACCGGATCCCGGAACATAATGTAAGCATCAAGAAGGGCTGTCAATACTTCTGCCTGCTGCCAGAATTCCTTTTCCATGTCGTAAACACCACCTGCATGAGAGCCCTCCACGAAGACACCTCCGTATTCGTAATCAATCCCGTTATTTACGGTATGATCGAAAATTGTCCTGAAGACATCTGCATATACATCAGGATTTGTCTTCAGGATATCGAGAGCATGGATCAGAAGCCAGGCAAACTCTGCGTTGTGTCCATAGCAGGTGTTATCGGTGAGATTTGCTTTCTGACCCTCTGCCGAGAACCTGTCCCACCCCCAGATAGTTTCAAATTTGATCTGAGGTGCTATTTCCCAGTTTTTGAAGAACTGGGGAATACCTGTTTTATATTTGGGATGGATTATCCTGTACAGAAGAAGATCGATCACTTCTAGCAGTTTCCTGTGGTGCACATCCCTGCCGGTACATTCGTAAAGGGTAGTAAAGGCCTCCATAAGATGCATGTGCACATCGAGAGTCTTTCTGTCACCGCCCTGGCTACCCGGACCGCACAGGGTCCAGTCGCGATGGAACATTTCCCAGTATCCCCCGTACATTGTATCAGTGCAGTATTTCTGGATCAGGTCAAAGACTTTCTGTGCATATTCAATCCCTCTTGGATCACCGGTTGAAAGGGTGTATTCACTGAGGGCATAAATTGCGAAGCTGTGTCCGTAAATTATCTTCCTGTCGATCTTAACATTTCCCTTCCTGTCCATCATCCAGTAAAATCCTTCATTTTCGTTATCCCACATTTTTCCTATGAGAAAATCAGCACCATGTTTTGCCATCCCGGCAAACCTGCCGTCCCCGTAACCCGCACGATGTACGGAAGATGCTGTATAGAGGCAGCGTGTCTGGGCGATCAGCGATTTTTCATCTTCTCCTGTATCTTTTCCGTCTTTGTCAAAATGGGTAATATAACCACCGTTCTTCTCATCTATCATCCTTGATTCCCAGAATGGCAATAATTCGTTAACAAGGTGATTTTGAGCCTCTTCTTTTAATTTTAATACTTCTTTCTTATTCATAATTAAAAATATTGCAGTTGAACATCCATGACAGTATCTGAATATATATTGATCCAGAAGGCATTAATATTTCCGGTTACTGTTCTCTTTTCTGTGTTGGCCTGACCTCTTTACTGTAACCAGTGATCCTCTAGCAAAGGAGAACTTTGTTTATTATCTGGGAATAAGAAGGACAGCCAAGCAGAAAGATACCGGCGACGGGAATCAAAAAACTTGCTTTTAAGTTGTAATTGAACAATTAGTATTTTCCTTAGTTTTTCGGATTATCTCTTGTGAGTGTAAGCGGTATCTCTCCCTCGGTATATACCGCCTTCCCGGTCATTTTTGAATTATCTTCGGCTTTGAGGCTTATCGCAACCTCAGTACCTTCAACTAATACAGTAAATGAAATTGTATCATTCTCAATTTTTGTTTTGTCACCGGGGATCTTGTAATCACTTCCTGCGAAGGAAATGCTTGTTGAATACTTGTTGTCCGCCAGATTAATATCAATTGTTCCCGAAGTATAGCCTTCCGGAGCATAAGGAGCTTCAAATTTCCACTTGCCAACCGGGTTAGCTTTTTTGTCTGATGTTTGACCTGACACAGCAGCGAAAGTGAATAGCGAAATAATCAAAAGTGCAAGAATCCGTATTTTCATAATAATAGGTTTAAGGTGAATTCAAATATAGAAATCAAAAGTGAAAATCAATAAGAACGACAAAAAAATCATTATCCTATGTCTCTCTTAATCTAAATTATTACCAGGAAAAGGCTGAATCCTGTCTATATCTGCCTGGTTATTAATGTTTGTGAAAGCTAATCTACTAACCTCATCTGCAGGAAACTCGCAGTAAAAGGCATCCCTGGCAGCAACAAAATCCCTGACTGATCTGTTTGTCCCTTTCGACAGAAATTTTTCAAGTTTCAATATCAGTGATACTTTGTATATCGCATGGAGAGGTTCGATTAGAGATCCGACTTTCGGTACAATAATCTCATGATCCAAACTGGTATATCCATTAATAAGGTCTTCGATAATCTTCCTGTTAAGGAAAGGCATGTCACCGGCAAAGACAAAAACAGCTTCCCCTGATGAAGTCTTCATGCCAGCGTGAATGCCGCCCAGCGGACCGGATTTCAGATATATATCCTTTACCAGTTTGTAACTCTCAAAATCACTGAACTCTTCCGGGTTATTGGTTACTATTATTATTTCACTGAAAAAATCTTTTATCGTACAGATTATTCTTGAAATAATCTTTTCTCCACCGACAACAATATTTGGTTTTATTATTCCACCGAACCTGCTGCTGTAGCCCCCGGCCAGTATTGCTGCGGATATCATATGCGTGTTATCTCTTAACATTAAATTTTTATAAAGAGCAGGAAACAGCTCAACTCTTACCTGGATTATATAAGGATCCTCCCAGGGAGTATTAATTATGTAAATTTAAACTTAATCCATTTAAAATCAACGCACTTCAGATTAGAGTCAATAAATGTATCTTCAAGCCTCTTTTAGGATTGTGCTAAATATCATAATTAACTGTCGTACTTGATATAAATCAATCTCTACTTTTGTGCTGTTAATTTTTTAACAGATCGGAGGATTATGTATAAGCTATTAATTCTGGGTGCCGGCACAGGTGGCACTATAATGGCAAATAAGATGCGTAAGGTATTGCACAGGAAAGAATGGCAGGTAACTATTGTTGATCAGGATAAAGCCCACTATTATCAACCTGGATTTTTGTTTATTCCATTCGGATTTGCAAAAAAATCGGGCATTGTAAAACCAAAACAAAATTTTGTTCCACCTGGAGTCGATTCTGTATATCAACAGGTGGAACTGATTGATCATGAATATAATAATGTGATCCTGGCTGATGGCAGAGTTCTTGAATATGATATTCTGATAATTGCCACTGGGGTCAAAACAAATCCGGAAGAAACACCCGGGCTTAAAGGAGAATTGTGGCATAAGGACATCTTCGATTTCTATACAATTGAAGGAGCTGAAGCTATGGCAGAATATTTTAAGGACTGGAATGGCGGCAACCTTGTGATCGATGTTGCAGACAATCCAATTAAATGCCCTGTTGCACCTCTGGAATTTGCATTTTACGCTGATTACTTTTTTACAAGGAAAGGTATGCGTAATAAGGTGAATATCACCTTCGTAACACCTATGTCAGGAGCATTTACAAAACCAAAAGCATCGAAGGCGTTCGGATCACTCCTTGAAAGGAAGAATATCAATCTTGTCACTGATTTTTTCCTTGGAGAAGTAGATAATACAAGTAAAAAAATCCTGGATTTCGGAGGGAGGGAAGTTCCATTTGACTGCCTTATCTCGATCCCGCTTCATTTCGGTGAACAGGTGATTTCGAAGAGTGGTCTGGGTGATGAATTCGGATTTGCAAAGGCAGATAAGTCGACACTCCAGTCACAGGTCAGAAATAATATTTTTGTAATCGGCGACGCAGGTAACTACCCTTCATCAAAAGCAGGATCGGTAGCACATTTCCAGGCTGACATTCTGGAACGGAATATCCTGGATTTCATAAATAATAAGCCTTTATCGAAATCATTCGACGGGCATTCGAACTGTTATATAGAAACCGGGTATGGCAAAGCCATCCTGATTGATTTCAATTATGTCACCGAACCCCTTATGGGATTATATCCATGGCCGGTTATTGGCCCTTTCTCTTTGTTGAGGGAGTCGCGGATTAATCACCTCGGGAAACTCGCCTTCGGTTGGATCTACTGGAATATTCTTTTAAAAGGACGGAAACTTCCGGTCACAAGTCATATGTCCATGGCAGGAAAGATCAACGATTAATTTCCTGAACTTATTTAATACAGATAAAGATATAACTCACTTAATTTCAATATTATGGCACAAAAAGTCTATGCAGGTGTAACTGTTGATGTAAATGAGGAAGGATATTTCACCAATCCTTCCCAGTGGACAAAGGAAATTGCTGTTGAAATAGCAAAACAGGAAGGTATTGTCCTTACGGAAAAGCATTTCGCAATCATAGAATACTTACGAAACAGGTATAATAGCGGTGAAGCACTATCAATCAGGAGCATAAACCACTCCGGAGTAATTGATGTCAAAACTTTTTATCAATTGTTTCCTGGCGCTCCCTTGAAGAAAGCAACCAAAATTGGCGGAATACCAAAACCGGCCAGCTGTGTTTAACATTTTAAATCTTAATATATGGAACAAGATCACCCGATTAAAAAAGTAAATATCATATGCGCCAAAGGTGCAATTGAAGATGTCTATGCAACCCTTGTTCTGGGCAATGGCGCTGTAATGGAAGGTATCGAAACTAATATCTTTTTTACCTTCTTCGGACTCGATGCAATCATGAAAGGCAGAATGGATAAGCTTCATACCGGAGTGGTTGGTAATCCGGCTTTAAGATTGCCGGGAGGTTTAAGAATGCCGACCCTCCTTGGAGCAATACCCGGAATTGAGTCCTTTACCTCATGGATGATGAAGAGTGAAATGGATAAACTCGACATTCCTCCGGTAAGTGAATTTCTTGACCTTATAACCGCAGGCGGCGGGAAAATCTATGCCTGCAAGCTTGCCTGTGATATGTTCAAGGTTAAAAAAGAGGATCTCTGGGATCAGGTTTCAGGTATACTGACAGTTGGAGAATTCTATGGCCTTGCCGGAGGGGAAGCATCACAGATAATATTCACCTAAAATACTGATCTCAGTTATTAAGGTCAGATAGTCAGCACCCTGAATCCGAGAAGATTCATCAGGCTTTCACCGGGGCGGAACAACCTGTATGCATCAGGCCAGACTTTTGACAGGCATTTGTCCTGTTCCTGTCTTATTACCAGGATAAGCTCATCCAAAGGGCCTGTGTCCTCCGGTCCAGAGTATTTATATCCGAGTGTACTGATCAGGACTGCGTAGTCATTGTACTGTCCGAGGTTCTGGGCCATTGAATCAAGCTTTTTCTCCAGGGTTTTTATCACTTTTGGATTCAGGGCCCTGAAAAAATAAAGCTGATACAGGAAATCCTTCGTCCTCTTCCTTAATTCATGAATGTTGGCCTGTTTTGGATAGTTACGGGATGTCAGGTAACATCCTGAAACAAGATGGTATGTAAACTCCAACTCATGCAACAGGAGATGGGGATCAAGGGTGCCAAGCGACCGGAATCTCCACCTGTAGCCCGATTTAATCAGAATTCCGATAATCGTCTCAATGTCAGTCTTTAATTCCGGCGACAGACCGGTACTCGTTTGGTTATTGTTTAAAAGAGCGTTGATTTTCTCATTTGAGGCCAGCTGTGAAAAAAGGTCAGGGCATTTTTTCTTAAGTGATTTCAGAACTTTCCTGTGAACGGAAGTCTCACGCCACAAACGCATTATCGTTCCTACTTCACGGAAAGCAGAGTACTCACGGTCGAATGCTGCCTCGTCGATCTGTGATTTCAGGAGCCTGACCGAAGCCCTTGATTTCTTCATAAGCACCCTGACATCATGAACCACTGTATCAGAAGGCATTACCGAAGGATCGAGCATGGACCGGGCTTCCGTGATATAACCATGCAGAACAGGCTTGATCTCTTTCAGTTTTACAGCTTCCGGCGGCATTGGGAAAAATTCATTTAGTGCCCTTATCCCATAAAATTACTCAATAATCACAATCATCCAAATGATAATGAAATTCATCTTTCCCCGACCTGACCTCTCTCCAATTCTCCTCCCCCGGGGGGTGGAAAGATTTAATCATTGAATTTGAAACTGTTAATCCCCCTTCTCACTCCGGGAGGTAGGGAATCCCTAAGCAAGGCGAAAGGAGGGGATGATGTCAGATCAGTACTCAATAAAAACTTTCAGATTCCCACATAATTGGCTAAATTTGCTCATGCCAAACAGCATAAACGATGAAAAAGATAATTTTTGTTCGCCACGGGAGAGCGGAGGAACAGAGCGATTCAATTCCTGATTTCGAACGATCCCTGACTACAAAAGGAAAGGTTATCTCCGAACAAATGGCTGTTTTGCTAAAGGGGAAAACTGAAGATCCCGGCCTGCTCATAACAAGTCCAGCATTCAGGGCATATGAGACTGCTCTGGTCTTTGCCAGGGTCTTCAAAAAAGATCCTGATACCGTTCTTCTCCGCAACAACCTGTACAACAGGGCAAGTCTGAATTATTTTGCTGAAATGCTAGCTGAAATGCCAGATGAAGTAAATTCAATAATCCTTTTCGGCCATAATCCGGCTTTTACTGAGATAGCTGACCGGCTCTCAAAGGACGGCTGTGATTTCCTGCCTAAAAGTGCAGTTGCATGCCTTTCATTCAGAACAGATACCTGGAAAGGTGTCATGCACGAAAAAGGCAGGATCGAATACTTCCTTAAACCCGACAAGTCCTTATGAACAAGACATATATCCCCAAAGAGATAAGTTGGCTTTCGTTCAATGAGCGGGTTCTCCAGGAAGCAGAAAATAAGGATGTCCCCCTTATAGAAAGGTTTAAGTTTCTGGGGATCTATTCAAACAACCTTGACGAGTATTTCAGGGTAAGGGTTGCCACACTGAGCAGGCTTTCGCAGTTCGGCCCGAAATCGCACGATATTCTTGGTTACAGCCCTAAAGCCACACTGAAAAAAGTGCATGAAATTGTACTTGAACAGAATAAAAGGTTTGAAAAGATCTATGCAGGGCTTATCCAGGACCTGGCAAAACATAAGATTCACATTATCAATGAAAAAGAACTTGATGAGGAACAGGCTGATTTTTTGAGGGATTATTTCGTGCGTGAAGTACGCAGCAGACTTATGCCGTTCCTTATTGAAAAAGACTCCGGCCTTCCGAATCTGACCGACGACGCTATCTACCTCGCAATCATTCTGGCCAAGAAAAATGTGAAAAAAGAGAAGTACGCTCTGCTCGAAATACCGTCTGACGTGCTGCCAAGGTTTTTAGTACTTCCTGAAAGGGATGACGGCATATATGTGATATTCCTCGATGATATAATCAGGTTCGGGCTGAAGGATATCTTCTTCATTTTTGATTTTGATGAGATTTCTGCTTATACCATAAAGCTCACAAAGGACGCGGAGCTTGAACTGGCTGACGATATCTCCGAGAGCTACATTGAGAATCTCTCCCGCAGCCTGCAGCAACGCAGGCATGGCACACCTGTGCGTTTTATCTATGACCGGGAAATGCCCAAAAGCATACTGAAGATGCTGACACTCCTGCTGAAATTCGGACCTGATGACGTTATAATTCCCGGAGACAGGTACCATAATTTCAAGGATTTCATGAGATTCCCTTACCTGGGGCGAAAGAAATTCTATTTCGAACCACTAAAGCCCATCCCGCATAAGGATATACAGCCGGGTAAAAGCATCCTCTCGGCAATTTACAGAAAGGATATCCTGCTTTTTTTCCCATACCATCCGTTTGATCACTTTATCGATCTGCTTCGTGAAGCCTCAATCGATCCATATGTTACTTCAATCCAGATAACGCTTTACCGTTTAGCCCGTAACTCCAGTGTGATCAATGCGCTGATGAATGCCGTCAGAAACGGTAAAAAGGTTACAACGGTTGTTGAGCTGCAGGCAAGATTTGATGAGGAGGCGAATATTTTATGGGGCAATAAGCTCATGGAAGAGGGTGTTAAGGTCATTTACGGAGTTCCTGGTTTGAAGGTCCATGCAAAACTGTGCCTGATAACCCGCTCCAAAAAAGATGTAGTCCAGCGATACGCAGTAATCGGGACAGGCAACTTCAACGAGGATACAGCCAGAATATATACTGATCACCTGCTTCTGACCAGCAACAAGAAAATCACAAACGAGGTATTCAAGGCATTTAACTTTTTTGATGTAAACTACCGGAAGGATAATTATTATCACCTTGTCCTTTCTCCGTTCTTCCTCCGGAATAAACTTACACTTCTTATCGACAATGAGATAAAGAATGCAAAGGCAGGTAAGAAAGCCTATATCCATATGAAGCTGAACAATATAACTGACAATGAGATTATTAATCACCTCTACAGGGCTAGCAGTGCAGGAGTCAATATCAGGCTTATAATCAGAGGGATGTTTTCTCTTGTTACGGGCATCAAGGATGTGAGTGAGAATATAAAGGCAATCGGGATAGTCGACAGGTTCCTTGAACACACCAGGTTCATTATCTTCTGCAATGGTGGCAGCGAAGAGTGTTATATCTCATCTGCAGATCTGATGACACGCAATATTGATCACAGGATTGAGGTGACATGCCCCGTCTTCGATAAAAACCTGAAGAATGAACTGAGGCATATATTTGACATTCAATGGAATGATAACGTCAAAGCCAGAAAGCTTAATCCCGCCCTTTCGAACAAATTCGCCAAACCCGGGAAAAAGATCATTCATTCCCAGATGGAGGTATACGAGTATTTGAAGAAAACAAGCAGATCAAATTAAAATACTGTCAATGAATTACTTAGCCCTTATAACAGGGACTATTGTCATAATTATATTCTCATGGTTCTTTTCAATAAAGCATGGGAGGTATCATGGTATTCCCAGGTTCTTCGCATTCGAAAGCATATTTCTCCTAACGCTCCTCAATATCAGGATCTGGTTCCATAATCCGATTTCAATCCATCAGCTCATATCATGGATTCTGTTAATCCTCTCGGCATATGCCGGTATTGAAGGCTATCTGCTTTTGAAGAGAAAAGGAAGATCCGAAAAGAACTTTGAAAACACAACAGTCCTTGTTAAATCAGGTATTTACAAATACATCCGTCATCCGCTTTATCTCTCCCTCCTGCTTCTTGGTACAGGAGTGATGATGAAAAATCCTGCAGTTTTACAGCTAATACTGGGTTTTATAAACCTGGTCGCCATTTATTTTACTGCCAGGATCGAAGAACGGGAAATGGCCGGCAGATTCGGTGATGCCTACCTCCAGTATATGAGGAAAACAAAGATGTTTATTCCCTTTCTCCTTTAATGTCTTGCAGTCAGCCTTCGATCTTCCGTCTTCCTTCTTCCGTCTACACCTGTTTACCTATAAAAGAAGCCGCATCGACATTTACTCTTTGCGGCTTCTTCCACATAAACCCAATCAAAAAATGGAACAATTATCATTCAGATAACCATGCCAGGGTCTTATCGGATCCGGGTTTCTCTTTTGTGTAGAGGACATCGACCAGTTTACCGTTCTCATCAATTAGGTATTTCTGGAAGTTCCATTTCACTTCAGAATCCATCACTCCGTTCAGTGCCTTGGTTGTCAGCCATTTATATAAAGGATGCATATCCTCGCCCTTTACTGAGATTTTTTCCATCATTGGAAATGAAACTCCATAGTTCCTGGTGCAAAACTCTCTGATCTCAGAAGCCGTCCCGGGTTCCTGGTTTGCAAAATTATTGGCCGGGAAACCGATAATCACCAGTTTATCCTTGTATTTCTCATAAAGATCCTCAAGGTCTTTGTATTGAGGCGTGAAACCGCACTTTGAAGCAGTATTCACGATCATCACTTTTTTACCTTTCAGAGATGAAAAATTAAAATCCTCTCCTTCAAGGGTCTTAACCTTGAAATCGTAGAAACTGGTTGCCTGGGCAAACCCGGAAACAGACAAAATCAAAAACAAACATGTGATAAGCAATGTGTTCTTTCTCATATATTTTGGAATTCATTGTTAAACAGTCCAGACATCAAATTGTTCTCGCTCACCATCATCTACTTCTTCATCTCATTAACCGACTTCATATCAAGAGTGATCGGAACTGTCATGGTTTCAGGGGAAGAGATCTCCATATTCCCGGTCATCTTTATTGCAGAGGTCAATTTGATAAAATAGCCTTCCTTAATGGCGAACAGGTATTCAGAAGTACCCGTAAAGGGTCCTTTAATAAAAATATCCATACCCTGATTATTGACTGTCATGATCATAGTTCCTGTGTGATTGGTTGAAACCCTTGCACATTGTATTCCGTCAATGATTTCAATTGCTTCAAGTTTGTTAACGGAATTATCGAAGGTCTTCATTTTCAGAGATGGTGAAGTTACTATTGAGGAATCATTTGATTCCCATGTTTCTCCGGCTTTTACAGGTTTTTGGGGCAGAACGGGAAAGAAATCATTAAGAGCCTGGGTCAGATTTGATTCGCTTCCTCCCTCATTGGTATAAACAATTTTTGCGGTTTCTGACATGTCAACGACCTTTCCTTCCGGGGAAATGATCATATTACACGTTTTTCCGACAACGTCCTGGACAGCACCTCCAGTTCCACCCATTGGTGAGTCGGTTGTCTGCCCCAGAGTATCCACTCTGACTTCTACCTTCAGATTGTTTTCCTGCTTTCCTGCTGTCTTTACCGAGCATCCGAAAGCAGACTTAACATCGACCTGCATTGTTTGACCCTGGAAATCCATAATCTGGGCCATAGTCGATTTAGTAAGATAGGTTATCTGTTTATCGGCCGGGTAATTGTAAACAAGCTTGACAGCGCCGGTGCCCTGGGAAAATCCACTGATGCAAATACCTGAGAATAGCAGGACCAATCCTGCAAAAGTCAGGCTACTGAGAATTAGTTTTTTCATTTGTTTGGAATTAAATAACTGATTTAATTTCGAAAATCTTCAGACTGAAAATTTAGCACTATTTCTTTAATTTTAGGGAATGAAACACAAAATTATCTGTTCATTGGCACTGGCGCTTGCCGCCGGAACCCTCCTGGCTGGAATAAAACCTGTAAAACTTACCTGCGAATATCTTGACAACCCGCCGGTGATCGACGTGCGGCATCCGCGTTTATCATGGATCAACATCGCCGACAGAAATGAGCGTGGTCAGGTTCAGACAGCTTTCGAAATACGTGTAGCCGGTAAAAGGGAAGACCTGCTTTCCGGGAAATGCGATCTGTGGAACAGCGGGAAAGTACTTTCAGATGTTTCATTGAATATCCCGTATGATGGAAAACCTCTTGCATCGAGGCAGGATTGCTGGTGGCAGGTCAGGGTGTGGGACCGGAAGGGTAAAGTCTCTGAATGGAGTGAACCCGGATACTGGAGTATGGGAATACTTGATTCGGGTGAATGGAAAGCCTCCTGGATCGGAGCACCATGGC
>JAUZNW010000110.1 GCA_030706785.1 Bacteroidota bacterium
ATGTAACAGGCACTGTTATTTCAGAAGAAAAGGGAAAGAATGATACAAAATGGACGATAAGGGTAACAAATTCTTCAGGCAAGATCGCATTTTTCATTCGCCCGCAGGTAACAGTCAGCGGCAGGGAAGTAATGCCTTCCTTCTGGTCAGAAAACTATTTTACACTGGCTCCGTCTGAAAGTACGATGGTTACCGTTACCTGTCCGGCTGCACAATTAAAAGGTGGACCGGCAATGCTGAGATTGTCGGCCTGGAATGTGAAAGCAAAGGAAATAAAACTTGGGTTGAAATGATCGATAGATAACTTCTTAAAGTTATCACATCTTGTTCCTATTAAAGTAGCATGTACAAAGCTTTTATAAATGCCACAGTCTTCACGGGCGGGGAGATGGTTTCCGGTAAAGTGGTTCTTATCAGGAACAGCCGGATTGAAGCCCTTACGGAGAATAAATCAATCCCTCATGAAGCTGAAATAATTGATTGTGACGGAGCTTATCTGGCTCCGGGACTGATTGATCTGCAGATTGCAGGGGGGGGAGGTTATCTGTTTTCAGCAAAGCCGACAGCAGAAGCTTTGCAGGCTATCTCAGATAGTATTACAAAATGTGGCACAACAGGTTTTCTTATTGCTATGCCCACAAACACGCCTGAGGTGTATCACGAGGTAATAAGAACGGCAAAGGAGAACAGGAATCCGGCATTTCTTGGCCTGCACTTTGAGGGGCCATATATCAGCCATCACAGGAAAGGGGCTCATATGAAGGACTATATCAAGCCTCCTGAACGAAGGGAGCTTGAGAAGCTGCTTTCAGATGCCGGAGGCGTCATTAAAATGATGACGGTTGCACCTGAAGTCTGCACCGAAGAAATAATAAAGCTTCTGAATGACTATGGAGTAGTTGTTGCTGCCGGACACAGTAATGCGACATTCCATGAGGCAATGAGAGGTTTCGGATGGGGGATCTCAACCACAACACACTTATTTAATGCAATGTCGCAGATGCATCACCGCGATCCCGGACTTCCAGGCGCCGCATTCCAGTCTGAGACCGCTTTTGCCAGCATTATTGCCGATGGCCTTCATGTTGATTACAACATGATATCGATTGCCAAGAAGCTGATGAAAGAACGATTGTTCCTGATCTCGGACGCTGTTGAGGAAAACCTTGCGGGAGCGTATCAGCACGTGCGCAGATCGGACCGGTTTACTCTTCCAGACGGTACTCTGTCAGGCTCGCTGCTGAGCATGATTAAAGCCGTCAAAAATTGTGTGGAACATGTCGGAATACCGCTTGAAGAGGCTTTGCGGATGGGATCATTGTATCCTGCCCGAGTAATGCATTTTTCGGACAGGGGGCAGATCGTTTCCGGATACAGGGCAGACCTGGTCGTGTTTAACAGGGAATATAACATCAGCATGGTCTGCATAAATGGTAAAATAAATAAGTTCCGGAATGCCTGTGAAAAATGATCTTACTATTCAGAAAATATCTAATAATCAGCCTTATAATAGCCTTTTTATCCGGTTGTAAAAGCGCTGATCACACCATTTCCTCATATGGGGCTGTAATACGCGGAGATACTACTGTAAAAGAAATTGCGCTGGTATTTACCGGCGACGAATTCGGGGACGGTACAAACTTTATTGCAGATGCTTTGAAGGACAACAACATTAAAGGATCATTTTTTCTGACAGGTAACTTTTACCGGAACAAGGACTTCACTCCCGCTTTAAGGACTTTAATAAAAAACGGGAACTACCTCGGATCTCATTCCGACAGGCACCTGCTATACTGCGACTGGATCAAAAGAGACTCGCTTCTTGTCACACGAGAAGAATTTGTTAGAGATATCAGGAATTCATATGAGGAATTAATAAAGTTTGGAATATCAACTGGGGACGCACGTTTTTTCCTGCCTCCCTATGAATGGTATAATGATTCGATATCAGCATGGTCGAGGCAAATGGGACTGGTACTAGTAAATTTTACCCCAGGAACAGGTAGCAATGCCGATTATACTTACCCGGAAATGGGTGATAGATACATGGACAGCAGGGCTATATATGATTCGGTTTTAGGATTTGAAAAAAAGTCTTCAAACGGGCTCAATGGATTTTTCCTATTGATTCATATCGGAACAGATCCGAGGCGTACTGATAAATTTTATTCATATCTTCCGGCACTGATCAGGGAACTTAAAGCCCGCGGATATAAGTTTATAAAAATTGATGAGATGTTGAATTGAAAAGGGATTGTTTCTGGTTGCTTTAAATCTGCGAAAATCAACGTGATCCGCGGGAAACATAAGAAATATGTTGAAAAGGTTGAATGGGTTGGAGATATAAACGACAGCAAGACCGCAAGACTGCAAGACTGCAAGACTGCAAGACAAACATTAACAGTAACCAGTAACAATCAACCAGCAACTGTGATTTTATATCTGGAGTCAGGTTATTGCAGGAATAAATGTTAGATACTCAATGTCACTGTTAGGGATCGATCTTGGTGGTACAAAGCTTGCAGCCGCTCTTTTCAGCGAGGAGGGAAAAATCCTTTTAAGGGAGAAGTACAGCCTCGAACAGAGAAAAGGCTGTGAGGTTGGGAAACTTATCGGAGAAACCATAATCTCAATGATGGGATCTGCAGAGGATGCCGGAGATAAGGTCAGATCCACAGGTATTTCCGTCCCGGGGATCAGCAACTCAGGAACCGGCACTGTCTGGGCACCTAATATTCCAGGATGGTCAGACTATCCCTTACTGGCAGAGGTAAAAGCAATAACAGGTAAAGTGCCTGTAACAATCGACAGTGACAGAGCCTGTTCTGTTCTGGGTGAAAGATGGCAAGGCAATGCCAGGGGTTGCAGGAATGTGGTCTTTATCGCAGTCGGGACCGGGATCGGAGCAGGCATACTCATCAATGATGAGATCCTCCGTGGGAGCAATGATATTGCGGGTGCTACAGGATGGATGGCTTTATCAGGTCCGTTTGAATCCAAATACACCGGAATCGGATGTTTTGAGTATTACGCATCAGGTGAAGGTATTGCCAGAACTGCCAGGGAGCTTTTAGCAGAGGAAGCCGGGTACTCAGGAGAACTGAGGCATAAGCCGTCTGATAAGATCACATCTTATGATGTGTTTTCAGCTTATGAAAATGGAGATAAGCTTTCCGTCAGGGTAATAGGGAAATGCATTGAATTCTGGGGCATGGCAGCGGCAAATTTTGTCAGTCTTTTTAATCCTGAGAAAATAATTTTCGGTGGAGGAATTTTCGGTCCTGCCAGGAAGTTCCTGCCGTTGATCAGGAAAGAGGCTGAAAAATGGGCTCAGCCGATCAGCATCACAAAAGTAGCTTTTGATGTTTCGCAGCTCGGTGGAGACGCCGGGATCTATGGTGCGGCATTTCTGGCTTTGCGCAAGGTGGATCAGCATTCTGAATTAAATTAAAAGAATGTATAATAAAAAACTTGTTTTCAGTTCGGCTTGTCTGGGAATGCTCCTGTTCGGGATCGCCCTGATCTCCCTGGGTTCGCTGGCGCCAGGTCTGAGGGAAAAACTTCAGCTAAGTGAGATCAAGTGGGGAGCAATGTTTTCGGTTCTGCCATTTGGCGTTCTGATCGGATCCTTGTTCTTCGGTCCTATTGTCGACAGGTTCGGATACAAGATACTTCTTTCCCTTTCCTGCATATTGCTGGCAGCAGGATTCGGAGGCATTGCGTTTACTTCAGATGAAGGCCTTCTGAAGCTGTATATTCTCCTTATCGGCACCGGCGGCGGATCAGTCAACGGTGCAACAAATGCACTGGTTTCGGATATAAGCGGCAGGGACAAAGGAGCTAACCTTAGCCTCCTTGGAGTCTTCTTCGGGATAGGAGCACTCGGAATGCCCCTGATACTCGGCATACTGAAGAAGACTTTCGGATTTGACGAAATAATAGCAGCTGTAGGGGTGCTCTCCTTTATAACAGCAATATTTTTTGCACTAATTAAGCTTCCTCCCCCAAAGCAGATCCAGGGATTCCCTCTCACAAAAGGTCTGGTTTTTATAAAGGATAAAATCCTGCTACTGATTGCTTTTTTCCTTTTTTTTCAGAGCAGCTTTGAAGGCATCATAAATAACTGGACAACTTCCTATCTCATAAGTAAGGATCCTTCGCAGGAGAGCAATGCACTGTACTCGCTCTCTTTGTTCGTTGCGGGGATGGCAATAATGCGGCTTCTGACCGGATCTGTCCTGCGTAATATACCAGCCAGAAGAATTCTGACAGTATCTTTTGTGCTGATATTACTTGGCCTGATACTGATAAAGGCTAAAATCCCGTCAAACTCTGAAATGACCGGTTTATTTATACTAGGTGCAGGGCTGGCTGGTGGTTTCCCAATCATGCTGGGTTTTGTGGGAGAGATGTATGCAGAATTCTCAGGTACAGCATTCAGTTTTGTTCTGTTTATTGCATTGATCGGGAATATGCTGGTGAATTACCTGATGGGTATAATATCACAGAATTTCGGAATAAGTCATCTGATAACAGTAGCATTCACCGAAGCGGTTGTGATGATCATCCTGTGGTTCATTATTCTGAGGAACTTAAAAAATAAAAATTTAACCAAAGAAATATAATATGAACTTAGCAAAACAATGGCTTGAGAATGCACGGGAAATAATGACCCGTATCGAAGAGACCCAAACAGACAATATCAGGAAAGCAGCTGAATTAATGGCGGATACCATTGCAGTTGAACGGTGGATCCATACTTTTGGCTGCGGGCATGCCACCCTTCCAATTGAGGAAATGTATCCAAGGATCGGGGGATTTGTGGGATTCCATCCGATGATTGAGCTCCCTCTCACATTCTTTACGCGAATTACCGGTGAAATGGGAGTTCATCAGTTCGTATTCCTTGAGCGTGTCGAGGGTTACGGCAGGGAGATCATGAAGGGCTATGATTTTGACAAAAGGGACATCATGTGGCTCTTTTCCCATTCCGGCATAAACAATGTCAATATTGATATTGCCATCGAGGCAAAAAACAGGGGAATGAAGGTCATCGTTTTTGGAGCCGCTGCAGCCGCCAAGGGTAAAAAGACCAGGCACTCAAGCGGTAAAACCATTTTCGAGCTGGCAGATGTTGTGGTGGATACCTGTGCACCTCTTGAAGACGCTTCAGTGCCTCTTAAAAACCATAAGGACAAGATCGGACCGGTTTCAACCATGGCGTTTATCACCTGCGTCTGGATGACAATTACAACCGTGGCTGAAATCCTGGCCGACAGGGGGGTGAAACTCTATATTCACCCTTCTCATAATGTCCCTGGGGACGGAACTGCAAGACAGAGGCTCGACGAGGCGCTTGCCGAATATAAGCGGAGGATCGTTGGGGTATAATAAAACAACCCCTGAATCCCCCGGGGGGACTTTTGGTAGAATTCAATAAGCTCCCCCTGGGGAGGTGAGGGTGCATTTAAGGTTATTTAACGTTTCCTTCTTCCAGGTTTAAATTCCTTTATTACTATATTCAGACCTTTATACCTGAACTTTGATTTTGATGACTTGTATGATCCGCGTGACTGCAAGACTGCAAGACTGCAAGACTGCAAGACCTAAAATAAACCTAAACATTTATTTAAATGAGAAAAATCTTCTTCTGGCTTTTGTTCCTGATCCCGCTGAGCCTTTCCGGTCAGCAGGATAATGCCCCTGTGACCGGAGTCAGCGACAGGAGAGCAGAGATCTACGGATTTAAAAATGCCCGTGTAGTGGTTGATTATCAGACTATCCTGGATAATGCTGACATTCTTGTCTCAGAAGGAAGGATACAGGCTGTGGGACAGAATCTAACCTTCCCCCGGGGAACAGTCATAACAGATCTGACAGGTAAGACTGTTTATCCCTCGCTTGTTGATATTTATGCAGGCAATTATGGGATTAAGATCCCGTCACAGCCCGCAGATGCAAATCCCTACGCAGCTTTTATGGTACAGCAGCAAATGGGAAGACAGGGTCAGGTACAGACTCCTGAGCCGAGAATTGCTGATTACTGGAATGACGGGATAAATGCATCATATGATATTTCGGGTGAATTTATTCCGGATGCCAGAACTGCCGCTGAGTACCGGCAGGCAGGATTCGGTGCCGTAGTTACCTTTAAAACGGACGGGATTGCACGCGGCACCTCAGCACTGGTAACAACAGGCGAAGGGAAAGCCAATAATGTGGTGATCAAAAATAAGGCTTCAGCAAACTATTCCCTTACGAGGTCCCGCTCGGCAGATCTTTACCCCTCATCGCAATTCGGCATCATTGCATTGCTCCGACAGGTTAATTACGACGCCCAGTGGTACAAACAGCTTCCTCCGGGTTATTTTCATGATGAAGGGCTCGAAGCGTATACCTCAAATCTTTCTCTTCCGCAAGTCTTCGAAGTATCGAACAAGCTGGAGATCATGAGAGCTGATAAGATCGGAAAGGAATTTGGGATAAGTTATATTATCAAAGGTGGGGGAGATGAATATCAGGCTATTGACGAAATTAAGAAGGCAGGCAATAAACTTATCGTTCCGGTCAATTTTCCTGAAGCACCAGATGTGAAAGATCCGTACGATGCTGTCACTGTCCCCTATGCAACGCTGAAACATTGGGAGCTTGCTCCTTCGAACCTTTCAAGGCTCTCGTCAGCAGGATTTACTTTTGCCATCACATCATCAGATCTTCGTCAGAGGTCATCATTCCTTACTAACCTGAGAAAAGCAGTTAAATACGGGCTTCCTGAAGCAGAAGCCTTGAAAGCACTGACCACAACACCTGCTTCAATGATCGGGGCTTCCGACCTTGTCGGAGCAATAAAAAAGAATATGATCGCAAACCTGCTCATCACCTCAGGAAACCTTTTCAATGATGATTGCGTGATTTATGAGAACTGGGTCCAGGGTGTTCCTTACAGGTTTATTGACCTTAGGATCAGGGATCTCAGAGGTACATACGATCTCATGGCAGACACCACAAAATTCAAGATGATACTGTCGGGGACCTTCGATAAGCCCTCAATTAAGCTTACTTTCGATACTGTCCAGGTCAGAGGGGCAACCTTCACAGCCGACAAGGATCTTGTAAGCCTGACCTTTGAAAGATCGAGGGTCAGATACCGGCTGACAGGCTATGCCAGCGGAAAGGACCTCGAAGGAAAGGGACAGGCTGACAACGGGAAATGGTTCAGCTGGAAAGCAACCTATGCAAGCAATGCTATGGAACCTGATCAGCGGAAACGGCCATCACCGCCAATAACTGCTGTTGGACCTGTCATTCATCCGTTCACTGCTTACGGACGAACCGAAATCCCTGTACAGGAGGATGTTTTATTCAAAAATGCAACGGTGTGGACAAATGAAAAAGAGGGTATACTTCTGAATACCGATGTCCTGGTTCAGAAAGGAAAAATTGTCAGGATAGGCAGGGACCTTCAGGCAAACGGGGTAAGGATTATTGATGGCACGGGGATGCATCTTACATCAGGTCTGATTGATGAACATTCCCATATTGCACTCGATGCCACAAATGAGATGGGCCAGGCAGTTACATCTGAGGTCAGGGCTGGTGATGTGATTGATCCTGAAGATATAACAATCTACAGGCAGCTTGCGGGAGGAGTCACTGCTGCCCATATACTTCACGGATCGGCAAACCCAATCGGAGGGCAGTCAGTCCTGATCAAGCACAGATGGGGCCTGCCGGCCGAAGATCTCAAGATCAGCAACCAGACGCAGTTCCTGAAGCATGCCCTTGGTGAAAATGTGAAAAGATCAACCAGCCGGTATCCCAATACCCGCATGGGTACGGAACAGATTATAAGGGATGCCTACCAGAGGGCACTTGATTATAACAACAAGTGGAAAGCCTGGAATGCCCTGAAGCCGGCAGAAAGGGCGGGAAAGATCCCTCCCAGACGCGATCTGGAGCTTGATGCACTGGTCGATGTACTTGAAAAACGGAGCTTTATCACCTGTCACACTTACGTTCAGTCAGAAGGGGCAATGATAATGGGAATTGCCAAGGATTTCGGTATAAAAGTTAATACATTCATTCATTTCAATGAAGGTTATAAGATCGCTGACCAGGTAAAGGAGCATGGAGCCGCTGCTTCAGTATTCTCTGACTGGTGGGATTATAAATATGAAGTTTACGAGGGAATACCCTATAATGCCGCAATGCTTCTGAAGCAGGGTGTGCTGACATGCCTTCATTCTGATGATGCTGAACAGGGAAGGAGACTCAACCAGGAGGCGGCAAAAGTCGTGAAATACGGTGGAATAACTGAAGAGGAAGCCTTAAAACTTGTTACCCTTAATCCCGCGAAGATCCTTCATCTCGACGACAGGATGGGAAGTATTAAAGTCGGCAAGGATGCCGACCTGGTAATTTGGACTGATAACCCCCTTTCAATTTATTCACATGCGAATAAAACAATGGTTGACGGGACAATCTATTATGATGAGGAGACCGACAGGCAACTGAAGGCACAAATGGACAGTGAACGGAACAGGATAATTGCCAACATACTCAGAGAATCCCAGCAGGCCATTCCTAACAACTCTAATTTTCCAAGACGATGAAAACAAAGATAATATTCACACTATTTGTACTGGCTGTACTGGCGGTGAACTTACAGGCCCAGAGTCCTATCGTAGCGCCCGCACAGAAAAAACCTGTAATACTTTCAGGCGGAACAATTCATACAGGAACAGGTGAGGTGATTGAGAACGGATTGATTGCATTCTCAGTAGGTAAGATTATCTGGGTCGGAAAGGTTACAGACAGCAAGATTGACCAGGCAGGTTACGAGGTAATTAATGTTTCAGGAAAGCATCTTTACCCTGGTCTTATTTTCCCAAACACTACCCTCGGATTGAATGAGATCGGAAGCGGTGTTGAGGTGGCAAATGATACAAGGGAGATCGGTGATATGAATCCCAATGTCAGGGCAATCGTGGCATATAACACCGATTCGCAGGTGATCCCGGTCATACGTTCCAATGGCATTCTGCTGGCGCAGATTGTACCGGTAGGCACACTTTTGCCGGGAACTTCCAGTGTTGTCCAGCTTGACGCATGGAACTGGAAAGATGCAGCTTACAGGCAGGATAACGGACTGATGCTTGGATGGCCGCGCAAATCAGCACCTGCCGGGAGGAGAGGGACAATGTTTGTGTTCTTGCCTTCAGGGACAAATACCTATGACAAAAATGTTGAGCTGCTTGAAAAGATATTTACTGATGCGGTAGCTTATGCTGCAATCGAAAAACCAGCTGATATCAACCTCAGGCTTGAGGCCATGAAAGGTCTTTTTGACGGTACCAAAACACTATTCGTCAGCGCTCCTGAAGCGAAAGGAATAATGGAATCAATACTATTTGCCAAACGCTTTGGAGTTAAGAAAATCGTCCTTGTCGATGCTGATGAGACAGCATGGGCAGTGAAGGATTTCCTTAAGGAGAACAACATCCCGGTCCTGCTTGACAATCCGCTGAGCCTTCCCAAATACGATTACAGCGACGTTAAGGAACCGTTCAGACTTCCGGCAATGTTCTTAAGGGAAGGGATACTTGTCGGACTTACCTATTCCAGCCAGGCTTATGGGAATCTGCCATTCGCTGCCGGAACAGCTGCAGCTTACGGGCTGACAAAGGAGGAAGCCCTGCAGACAGTCACTCTCAATACTGCAAAAATCCTCGGTATTGATGATGCTACAGGTTCACTTGAGGCAGGAAAAGATGCAAATATTGTAGTATCGACCGGCGATCTGCTTGATATGAGGACAAATAATGTTGAGCTTGCTTTTATCTGCGGAAGAAATATAAACCTCGATAACAAGCATAAGCAGCTTTACAGAAGGTTCAGTGCAAAATACGAGGAGTTACACCCTCAGGCCCCCTGACGGGGGCTTTTACTGTAACCTGAAATAGCTCCTGCAGGGAGGGGGTTGGGAGGTCGTCCTGTTACCAGCCTGGAATAAAGTTCAGACCGAACTGGCCATTCTTAAACCCGCCATACTGGAAGGGGAAAGCATAATAAGGTTCAAGCACAAGGTATCCAAAGACATTCACCCTTATCGAAAACCCTGCACTATAGATCGGGAATCTGTCATTCTGACCAGCAGTCGGTGAAGGATTCTCAAACTTAATATTATTGCCCTTCTGCCATGCAAGCCCCGAGTCGAAGAACAGGTTAAGATCTGTAAGGACCCATTTGGATTTGATCACAGCCAGCCTCTGGGGACCGGTCAGCGGAAGCCTGAGCTCAGCATTGCCAACAAGAATTTTTGTTCCGCTGAGCCTTGTGATATCAAAACTATTATCATAACTATTGTTTCCATAACCAACATTCTCATACCCTCTCACAAGCCATGGATAGCCAAGGTAGAATGGCGGAATAACACCAGTCTCCGCATCTTTGCCCCACATTCCGAAATTATAAAGACGGAATGCCAGGCTGAACGGTTTGACATAGAAGTATCGCCTGTAATCAAATAGCGTGGTATAAATATTTGCCGCACCGAAATACTTGTCAACCTCAAATCTTTCCCGGTGGCCCTGCATCGGCGAAGTCATGCCGAAATATGAATTGTCCTCCACATACGCAAGTGATCCCTGCTGGAAATTGTCACCTTTAGGTGCGGGAAGTTTTTGCCTGTTGCTGCCAATGAAAATGCCGTCGGGAGTATAATAGTTATTGAACTGGTCAATCCTGTAATAAAACCAGGATGCGGATGCTGAGGCCTCGATCCTCCTTGTCTGGGAAAATGGCAGGGCTGCAAACAGGGAGATATTATCCTCAAACATTCTGAGGTAATCAATGGCAAGATTTGTTACAGGTATCCTGACATCCTGAATCGTCAGTGAATCATCTCCAATGAAACCTTGTGCATAGACATAAGGAATGTGGGAGATGGCAGCACCCCATTTGATCTTTCCCTTTTGGTTCAGATATGCAACCTGTCCGCCGAAATCGTAGATCTCCCCGTTCAGGGAAAGGGATGAATAGAGCTGGTTGTTTCCTACCATATCGCTGAAGATGGCATTTATACTTCCGCCGCCGTAATTTCTGAACATCCCGGTAGATACTCCTATGGTGGCGTTATTGGAAATATAATCAAGCTTGAACTTTGATTTATATTGCTCGGGTTGAAACTTATTCCTTGGAACTATGGTAACCTCTTTCCTGTTATAAAGAGTTGAATCAACCACATTTCTGGCAACTGCCGGAAGCGGCGGCAGGGTACCTGCATCGAAATTCACGTAATTACCGTCAACCTGCACAGGTTTAAATTCATCAGGCCTAGCAGCAAGTATCTGATACTTGTAATCAAAATAGTAGTTGTAGGCAATAAGATTTTCTCCCTTTGCCACACTCAGGGCTGGCGAGAATTCAGTGATTCCCGTGATGCCGGTCATATAATCGGTAAGCCTGTATACAAGACGGGAACCGAGGTCGTACCTGTATAAATTTCTGAAACCGTCAGCATCGGAGAGGAAGTAAATCAATTTGTCATCGTTTGAGAACCATGGGTTCATGTTATAGGCATCATTGAATACATTGACCCGGATTACATTTTTTGATTTCAGGTCAAGTATTGCCAGGCTGAAGCTGAACTTTCTCTGGTTGGGCTGTGCATTTACCTTTTCCTGGGAATATACAATTGAGTTACCATCAGATGACCAGGAAGGGAGCAGATTAGCCGTAAAATCATTGGTCAGCCTGTCAATTCCGCCTGTCTTCAGGTCATAGAGATACAGGTCGCTTATTCCGTCAACCTGGCCGGTAAAGACAATTTTCTTTCCGTCAGGCGACCACGCTGGATTCGAAAACGATCTTATACCGGGCATTTCAATTTCTTTCGAAAATTTAGCCTTTTGAACATCAAGGATAGCGAGTTTGCTCACACCCTTGTCAAAAACGACAAAAGCAAACTGCCTGCCGTCGGGCGACCATGTTCCTGATGATTCTATGAAGTCGAAATCATCTATTTCATTGTTCCTTACTACACTTGAGAGCTTTTTAATGATCTTGCCGCTGGAA
>JAUZNW010000111.1 GCA_030706785.1 Bacteroidota bacterium
AATAACACATTATGACAATGGGAAATATAAAGGAGTTGTTTACAGAGCATACTGCTTTGCCAGATGCCGGGCATGATGAACTTCTCAGAAAATTGAAAATCCGTTTTGAGAAAAATATTAACCGCCATAAAGGACTTGCATGGGCTGAAATACAGACAAAGCTGGACGAAAATGATGAAAAACTGAGGTCACTCAGTGAAATGGAGAGAACCGGAGGTGAACCCGATGTTACTGGTTTCGATAAAAAAACCGGCGAGTACATTTTTAACGATTGTTCACCAGAAACCCCTAGCAATCGCAGGAATATTTGTTACGACCGGGAAGGACAGGAGGCGAGGGAAAAGCAAAGCATTTATCCCAAGGGTAACGCTGTTGATATGGCAGCTGATATTGGCATTGAACTGCTTACGGAAGAACAATACCGGGAATTACAGAAGCTTGGAGAATTCGATATGAAGACATCAAGCTGGATCAAAACACCTCCGGATATAAGAAAAGCCGGTGGTGCACTTTTTGCTGATCGTCGCTATGGCCATGTATTCCTGTATCATAACGGTGCACCTTCTTTCTATGCCGCCAGGGGATTCCGCGGTTCACTTAGAATCTGAGTGTGAGTGTGAGTGTGAGAGTGGGAGCGAGGAAAAAGAGACGAGAGTGCTCACACTCGCTCTCAATCTCGCTCTTTTTTCAGTACCCGGAGGGGGAATTGAACCCCCACAGTATTGCTACTACTGGTGTTTGAGACCAGCGCGTCTACCAATTCCGCCATCCGGGCATTTTATAAAAAATTGTTATGCTTAAAACTACAATAAGCATATAAAGAACTCAGGCAGCTTTAAGCGGATGGCGGAATTGGCCACCACTCAATCCCGGCTCCTCGCTGTCCCGACATACTATGTCGGGACTTATCGCTCGGCCCTGCCATCCGGGCTGGTTTTGTTTTGCGGTCATGCAGTCTTGCAGTCTTGCGGTCGTGCAGTCTTGCAGTCTTAGACTCAGCACGAAAGTAGGGAAATTTCTCCTGCTTTTTACTTTTATCTTTTGACCTTTTGCTTTTGTCTTAAGTCTTTCAGTCTTGCTGTCCTGCCGTCGTACTGTAGTCCCAATGATCATAAAATAAAAAGTATTTGCCCTCCTTCCAGGAGAGGGGGATGACTAAGTCATCTCCCGGATCGCCCGTGCAATACTTTCTTCATCAAATCCGCACTCCCTGATAAGTTCCTGCTGCGTGCCCTGCTCCACAAAATAATTCGGTATCCCCATGCGCCTTACCTCACAGGTAAATCCCATGTCGCACATTGCTTCTATCACTGCGCTGCCAAGACCACCTTTAATTACCCCGTCCTCAACAGTTATGATCTTTTTGAACTTTCTGAAAACTTTACCGAGCACTTCAGTATCAAGAGGAGTAAGAAATCTCATATCGTAATGGGTGAATTTTATTCCCTCGCCGGCAAGTGTTGCAGCAGCGTCAAGCACAAAGTTTCCCGGATGACCGATGCTCAGCACGGCTATCTTTCCACCCTCGCTCAGAAGCCTTGCTTTCCCTATCTCAATCTCCGTGAAAGTTTGCTGCCAGTCGGACATCCTACTGTCGCCCCTTGGATAGCGTATTGAAAACGGGCCTTTGACTTTTTCAAGCTGGGCGGTATACAGCAGGTTTCTCAGTTCCGGGCCATTCATAGGGGCTGAAACGATAATATTCGGAATGCTGCGCATAAATGCGAAATCGAAAAAGCCGTGATGAGTTGCACCATCACTTCCGACAAGCCCGCCACGGTCGATGCAAAAAACTACATGCAGGTTCTGCAGCGCTACATCGTGTATCACCTGGTCGTACGCCCTCTGGATAAATGATGAATAGATGTTGCAATAAGGGATCATGCCCTGAGTAGCAAGCCCAGCAGAAAAAGTAACTGCATGCTGTTCGGCAATCCCGACGTCGAAGACCCTGTCTGGAAATTCCTTCTGCATTATGCAGAGCGAGCAGCCGGTCGTCATTGCAGGTGTTATTCCTGCTATCCTGTTGTTCTCCCGTGCAAGTTCCAGGATCGTATTTCCGAATACTTCCTGGTAGGTGGGAGGGCCGGTCTTTTCAGGAGATTGAATAATAACTCCTGTATCCTTGTCGAATTTTCCCGGGGCATGAAAGACAGTCTGGTTCTTTTCAGCCTGCCTGAAGCCCTTCCCCTTGATAGTAAGGCAATGCAGGAGTTTCGGCCCGGGTATCCGCTTGAGGTCCTCAAGGACACTGGTAAGGTGCAGTATATCGTGTCCGTCAATAGGACCGAAATACCTGAAATTCATCCCTTCAAAAAGATTGCTCCTGTTAAGTAATGTGCTTTTAAAACCTGCCTCAAGCTGGCTCGCAATAATACGTGCATTGGGGCTGATGCGTGTAAATCTTCCAAGGAAATTCCAGACCTTGTTCCTGAAGCGGTTATAAATCGAGCTTGTCGAAATATCAAGAAGGTATTCCTTGAGAGCTCCGACATTAGGGTCAATCGCAATGTTATTGTCATTGAGTATAACCAGGATATCAGATTTTGCTATGCCGGCATTGTTCAGTCCTTCAAAAGCCTGGCCTGCAGTCATAGCACCATCACCGATTACAGCAACAATCTGCCGTTTTTCGCCTTTGCGCTTTGAAGCAACCGCCATTCCAAGAGCTGCTGAGATGGAAGTCGATGAATGCCCGGTCCCGAAGGCATCGTATTCGCTTTCCGACATTTTTGGGAATCCGCTTATTCCCTTGTATTTCCTGTTGGTCGAGAATTTGTCCCTTCTGCCGGTCAGGATTTTGTGACCATAGGCCTGATGACCGACATCCCAGATTATCTTGTCGTAAGGAGTATTGAAGACGTAATGCAAAGCGACCGTCAATTCAACAACACCCAGACTGGCTCCGAGATGACCGGGATTCTGGCTCACCATATCAATGATGAACTGGCGGAGCTCCGCGCAAACTTTCACAAGGTCAGTTGGCTTGAGTTTTCTGAGATCCTCAGGTGTTGATATCTTAAAGAGAAGATTCTCCTCTCCGTTCATTATAATGACTGGTAAGAAATAGAACTTACAAATATAATAATTAAGTAATGTTGCTGGTTGCTGGTTGCTGGTTGCCGGTTATTTCGAAAATTTTTGTTTTTACTGATTATAGTCTGCCTGGAAGGAATCAACAAGCAACGAGCAACTGATATATTATTCGCCTGCCTTTTGGGATGCTTCTCCCGATTTTCTTATTTTTGTCCGTATCTCAAACCATAAACCTGACTCTGATCATGAACAGACCATTTGCTTTTATCCTGCTTGCAATGATGATCCTGGCATCCGTTTCATGTGTTTCAGGCAAGAAATACAGGGAGCTTCAGAATACAAGCAGGCAGAATATGATTGACCGGGATGATTTCAAGGCTGAGAACCTGACTCTTTCAATGCAAAACCGCGAAACTCAGGCGAAAATAACAGCCCTTGAAAATGAGATGAGCAAGATCCGGCAGGATCTGGCGCTAGCCGAAATCGAGCGCAATAAGGCAAAAGAGGAATTGAGCGTGATATCAGCAAGATATGACGATCTGCAGAATGCTCATGAGAACCTGATAAAAGGTAACCTGGATGAGACAAAGAAACTTCTCACCGAGCTTCAGGCAGCTGAAGCAAACCTCAGGCAGAAGGAGGATATTATGAGGCAGCTGGAACAATCGATGGACCTCAAGAAAGTGTCACTTGATGAACTTACACTTGAGCTCCAGAAGAAGAATGCCAGAATGGCAGAGCTGGAAAGAATCCTGGATGCCCAGAAAAAGACCGTTCAGGATCTTAAAAATAAGGTGTCAGAAGCACTGCTGGGATTCGAAAACAACGGGCTTACTGTCACGAACCGGGATGGGAAAGTTTATGTTTCTCTCGAAGAGAAGCTTCTCTTCAAGACTGCCAGCTGGGATATTGATGCCAATGGCAGGAATGCCCTCAGGAAGCTGGCCGGTGTTCTTGAAAGAAATCCCGGCATACAGGTAATGATCGAGGGACACACCGACAATGTCCCGTATAATCCAGGGAACAGCCAGCTGAAGGATAACTGGGACCTCAGTGTGAAAAGAGCAACAACTGTGGTAAGGGTGCTTCTGGAAGGATCTAAAATTAAACCCGAACGTCTTACAGCCGCAGGAAGAAGCGAATATATCCCTCTTGAACCGAACACCACACCGGAATCAAGGCAGAAGAACAGGAGGACCGAAATAATTCTTACACCTGATTTGACTGAACTGTATAGGCTAATCGATAAATATTAATAAAGAGTTGAATTTCGAACAAAGATTGAAGATTTAAGATTCCAGAAGTGATCTTAAATCAAAAATCGACATTCCTTTTTCTTTTTTACCACTGCTAACACTGCGAACACGGCGCATTACTTTCATTGCCCTGAACACTGCGTCGTGCGTCATGCGTCTTATTCACCACAGGTAGCACACAGAGAATCCAGCACATCTGAATAATCCCCTTTGAGGGGCAGGGGTTGCTTATTCCGAGAACTCCTGCAGCTTCACATGCATATTTTTCAAGGCCTGAAGAAGGTTATCTTCGGGTTTCAGGAAATCCTGTTTGCCCCAGAATTCCGGATCGTAACTTGTTATAGTCTTTGAAAAGACGGAATGTATGGGGGCAAGCTCCTCCCTTTCAAATCTGGTCACATCCTTAAGCGTAACGCTGGTTACAGCCATCTCAAAGAATACGTTGAACTGTGTGTTGAAAAGCTTCCTCTTCTGCTTAGCAGAGAATAGAAGATCCCCCCTGACATGGTTCAGATAGTACCTGTCTCCGATCTTCCTGTAGCTTACGGAGTATTTGACTGATACGGGCCATGTAATGAAACCCTTGGTTGTCTTGGATATAAATGTCTCCTTCGTTTTTTTGAGATATTCAGGATATATTTCAAAATCAGCATTCAGCACAGCATAGTCTGTGGTGTTTATAAAAACAGATCCCCTGAACATGGGTGTCTCCGGATCTCCCTCTTTTTTCCCGAACTCTATTTCGAATGCAGATTCTTCATCGAAGGAGACAATATCGGTAAGCCTGTAGCTGTAATCAATGGCATCTTCACCAGAGAGGAAATCAAAACCATTTTTTATGCCGTCAAGCTCTAGGCAGGTGCTGAGGCCGGCCTTAAGTCTTACCGTCAGGGAGTCTGTGATATTTGAGTTCTCAATTTTCCTGCTCTTGAATACCTTTATCTGGTCGTTCAGGAATGTGCTTGTATAAGAACTTTTATAAATATTAAGGATTGCCTCCGAATAGGTTTGGAGCTCATTCCTTTTCATGACTCCTTCCCTGTAGAATGCTGTCATTCCGGCAGGTGAATTACCGTAATTCCGGGGAACTGATGAAAGTGCTTTCCTGATTATTTCCTGTGGTATCTCACGCCTGATTATGATTTCCGGTATTGAAATGAATTCCCTCTTCATTACTATCCGGAAATTGTTTCCGAGCGATTGCCGAATAGGTATTTCCCTCCCGTAAAAGCCAAGGTACGAAACCTGTATTGTATCGCTGTAACTATCAGGTGAGATCTTTATGGAAAATTCCCCGCCGCCGTTTGAAACAGTTCCCTTGCCTTGATGTTTGAGAGCGATGGTAGCGAAAGGCAGGGGATCGCTGGTTTCAGCATCAACAATAATTCCCGAAATATTGGTCAGGCCCGTAAGCGTTGAAGAGTCCGCAACTGAAACGGGCTTGGGAGGTATTTCCCTTGAGATTATAATAAATTGATCGATAACCGAATAGGCAAGTGATTTGTCATTAAGGATGCTGTCGAGAATAACCCTCAGTTTTATATATCTGAAGTTCATCTCTGTCTTTCTCTCCTGGTCTACAAGCCTGCTGTCATAGGTAAAATGATAACCTGTCTGCTTTGTGATTAGGTTAAGTGCATTCCCGGTCTTAATGTTGCCAGCCCTGAATGTGAGTGCTGAATCAAGAATGCCTTCCTGGCATTTAATCCCGTTTGAGGGAACCAGGAAGATCAGTAAAGCAATGGCCTGAATATATTTTGCAATATTACCATTGCAGGCATGCATTTTTCAATCTATAAGTTATTTTTCTGCAAGATGGTAAACATTTCCATCTTTTGTATAACTGAGATTAAAGTTTGCGCAAATTAAACGGATTATTGTCTCCTGCGGTTCATTATCGATTGGAGCGGTCCATGGCATTTTAAGGATATTCGGATTATCTGCAACGATATCCATGTTGTAGACCCGTTTGAGGTCCCTGAAAACTACGTCGAGGGTCTGACCGTTGTATTCAAGGTGACCTGTATTCCAGGACAGGTAGTTCTGATTCTTATTAACCTCCTTTTGAGATGTTTTTGAATTGACTTTTCCCACATATCCGGGATCCAGAACAAGATTCTGTGATCCGGTACTGCTTGAAACCATCACCTGCCCGGTTTTGACATAAACCTCAACCTCCGATTCCGGATTGTTGGTTATAACATTGAATGAAGTTCCGAGCACCTTAACGTTTGCCTTGCCTGCATCAATTGTAAAAGGATGATTCTTATCGTGCGTAACATCAAAAAAGGCTTCCCCTGAAAGAGTTACATTTCTTCCGTGCTTTCCAAAATTTGCCCTGTAGCTTAACCTGGTGTCCCGGTTCAGGATTATATTGCTGCCATCAGGAAGTGTTACCTGCAGGTTCTTTTCATTTTCGGAGGTTGCAATTATGGTATTCCTGCTCAGTATGTCCCTGTCAGTAAGATAAATAAGGGCAGTGCCGAATCCGAGCAGAATGACCGCAACCGCTGCAATCCTGAGCCATGTTCTTCCGGCCAGACTCCTCCCGATTACCGGTCTCTCTTCAACCAGTCCGTTTTCTCTCAACCTTGAATACAGGTTGTTCCAGGCTCTATCTACATTTATTTCCTTTTGGCTATTCATTTCTTTTAACTCTTTCCAGGTTTTAATTGTATTATGGCTGTCATCAGCCATGAACCGGCTGAGCAGATCTTTGTCGTCATTCTGTTCTCCTGAAAGCAGAGCGGAAAGCTTCTCCCACTCCTTATCAGTATAATTTTTTATTTTATCCATTTCTCTCATTGTTCTGCCAGTGCTTTTCTGAATTCTTTCAGCGCTCTGCCCATGTTGGCTTCGACTGTTTTAACAGAGACGGAAAGTCTCTCAGCAATCTCTGAGTATTTTAATCCCTCGAATCTGCTCATACAAAAGATCCGGCCGCACTTTTCAGGCAGCCTTTCAAGGATCGTTGCTATTTTTGCCTGAAGCTCCCTGTAATGAAGAATATCGGATGGGGTCTCGACTTTCTCGTGGTCAGCGACTGTCATTTCCCTGATATACTTTTCAACAACCCTGTTGTGACCGATATAATGCAGGCATTTATTGTGCACTGCCCGATACAGGTATCCGTTCAAAGAACTTTCAATTTGCAGTTTCTCCCTGTCTTTCCAGATTATGAAGAACAGGTCCTGAACTATTTCCTCTGCAGTATAGTGATCTCTTATAAGCGTCTTGGCATATCTTACCAGGGATACATAGGAGGACCGGAAAAGTGACTCAAATTGTCCTACATCACCCTGCCTGATCCTCCTTATTATTTCAGAATCCCTGATCATCTTTTAAACATGCATGCTATTCCTTCATATCACTGAATTTGAGCTTTCTGGCCAGCCTGCGGATTGCAGCCTCGATGCTCTGGTCCGGCTCGATCACATTGTAGTCTCCCCAGAATTCAGGGTCAGAGAATGCCGCAACCTTATCGGAAAATACATCACTGTACCTCAGCTTCTCCTTGCCTGTAAATTTAATAACTTCTTCGCTGGTACGATCGGTAACTGCTATTTCCGACATGGTTGTATAGTAGGTATTGAAGAGTCTGCGTTTCCAGTTCACCTTGAACTTTACTTCTGCCCTTGAGTATGCGAAGTACCATTTGCCGTCCTGCTGACGGTATTTAACCCTGTAGGTTGCTATTTCAGGAGTGACTTCCATTCCGAGCGGTTTCTTCTTTATAAAGATCGAGGAGGCCTCGTCCTTGTTTTCAAGGTTGAACCCAAACTCACCTTCGGTAAGGGCATAGGTATCAGCTTCAATATAAAGGTTACCCATGAAAAGCGGCATGTCTACACCTGGCTTCTGCTTGAAGGCGATGACGTAATTCGGTCTGCCGTCAATTTCAATTACCGTTGCAATCGAATAGTCATAATACTTCATTGCATCCATTGTCAGGATGGATTCGGTATTCTTGACGATATCGAGCTGCATGACGCTTATGGGTCCGCCCTGAAGCTTGAAGAGGACTGTATCCATTTTTGCAACATCCTGGCCCTTCCTTCCCTTGTATATCCTGGCACCGTCATAACGAAGATCATTGGCGTACGGAGCCTTGAATATCTCAACGACTGCTTCACCGATCGAAACATAGGTTCTGTTCTTGCGGATTGTTTCCCTGTAGAATGCAGTCATAAGGTTTGGAATGTCGATGTAGTTCTTGCCGATCTTGCTGATGCAATTCCTTACAATTCCTTCAGGATCGAGAGGTTTTACGATTATTTCCTTAATTGGGATGGGGGCCTGGTTCATGGAAATGACATTCTTGTAACCTTCCTCCCTGAGATCAGTCAGCGGAACCACCTTATTCTTATAACCCAGGTAGGTTATTTCAAGATTCTTTGCAACCTGCTGATCGCTGATCTTGATAACGAACTCACCGTCAATGTTTGTAACTGTTGCGACATTGGATTCCTTTACGGCAACTGAAGCGAAGACAAGAGGAGTACTGTTTTCAGCATCGACGACCTTGCCCCTGAAGACACGAAGCGTCTGCTGATCGCTTTTCTTCCCGTCACGCGACGGCCCTGCATAAATAATGTCGGCCGAAAAGGCCGTCAACAGAAGCAGGGCAATTAAAGATAAATTTCTGAACGTTTTCATGGCATTTGATAATTAAGTTTACATTTTATTTTTCAGATCCAATACAATATTGTCTTCTTTTCAGCCCTATGACCAATTGACATATGTTTTACCCTATACCTTTTGGTAATTATTTTTCTATCTTGCCTTACTCTTTAAGCTATTCGGATGACCAGATTTGCAACCCGGCCTTTGAATTTCATACAGTCAGCCTGCTCCTTCATTGACAGTTCCCTTTCCGGCAGGCAGAAGATTAAAGGCATGCCGGTGTCGGTTTCTTTCGAGTTGACCAACAACTGCAATCTGAATTGCCCGGAATGTACTTCCGGTTCTGACCTTTTGAAGAGGCCTCGCGGATTTATGGATCCTGAGTTGTATAAAAAAGTTGCTGATGAACTGCGTCCATATCTGTACTACGTGAATTTTTATTTTCAAGGTGAGCCTTTGCTTCATCCGCTGTTCTACCAGTTCCCGGGTATTGTTAAAGATGCCTTCAGCGTGATCTCCACAAACGGCCATTTTCTGAGTCCTGAAAATGCCGAAATGATAATAGTGTCCGGGTTAAGAAAGCTGATAGTTTCTCTTGATGGCATGGACCAGGAGACATATTCGTCATACAGGATAAACGGTGATTTTGCCAGGGTGGTAGCCGGAATAAAAAATGTAGCTCTTGCGAGGGACATGCACAGGTCACCGCTAAAGCTCGGGATCCAGTTCCTGGTAAACAGGAGAAACGAACATCAGATCCCGGAAGTAAGGCGGTTCGCAAAAGAGGTAAAGGCCGGTCTAAAGCTGAAGTCGATGCAGATTATCAACACCCGTAATATGGAAAACTGGCTTCCTTCGGCCGAAAAATTCAGGCGCTATGAAAAACGGGACGGCGTATTTAACCTGAAGAGTTCTTATACCAACAGATGCATGAGATTGTGGTTCAACCCGGTCGTTACATGGGATGGGAAAGTATTGCCCTGCTGTTTTGACAAGGATGGAGAGTATGTTATGGGGGATCTTAAAACGGGAACATTCCGGTCCATCTGGAACGGCCAGCGGTACAGCGACTTCAGGGAGCATATCCTGAAAGGAAGGGACAGGATAAATATGTGCAGGAACTGCACTTCAGGATTAAGGAGAGTCTATTGTTAATTATTTCACAGAAGTTGTAACTTAACATTAAATATTAATACACAATGAAATCCGTGAAGACCATTCTGCTGTCATTATTCTTTTTAATTGCTGCTGTACTGGTTGCCGCCACTTTGCTGGTTTCGGGAATCAAGAAAAGCGGTAAACCGGATTATGAAGGCGAGGTAAAGCTTAAAGGGCTTCGGGCGCCCGTCAATGTTTACCGCGACCAGAAAGGGATGCCTCATATTTATGCCGAAAATGAGCATGACCTTTATTTTACGGTGGGTTATATAATGTCACAGGAAAGATTGTGGCAGATGGACCTGATAAGAAGGGCTACTTCAGGAAGATTGGCTGAGATCTTTGGCAAGGATTATGTCTCCACTGATCTGTACCTGAGAAGCCTTGGAATAACAGCCAAATCCAAAATGGTGCTGGCTGCAGAGGACAGTACAATCAAAAATCTCCTTCAATACTTTGCCGATGGCATTAACGCTTGCATAAAAAACTTCGGGAAAAAGCTGCCGCCGGAATTCAGGATCCTTGGCTACACTCCCGATCCCTGGAGGATTGAAGAAATTGCTAACATAATCGGCTATATGGGCTGGGACCTGGCACGTGATAATCTGGTTGCAGATATTTTCAGCTACCGGCTTGGAAAGAAACTTGGACCAGAAAAGGTAAGTGACCTTATTCCCGACTGGAAAGCTGACACAACAAAAGCATTCCCTGAATTCAGATTGAGTGATGAAAAAATGGAGGAGGCCCTGACATTTATTTCGTCACTGGATAAGTTAAAGTCACTGGGAATACCCGGTTTTTCAGGGAGCAATAACTGGGCAGTTTCAGCAAGCAGGAGTGAAACAGGTAAGCCCTTCCTGTGCAACGATATGCATCTGGCACTCTCGACACCCGGAATATGGATTCAGATGCACCAGGTCATTCCCGGCAAAATCAATGTGACAGGAGTTGCTATTCCGGGAGAACCTTTTATCGTGGCCGGACACAATGAAAAGATAGCATGGGGAATGACAAATCTTATGGTTGATGATATCGATCTGTTTGCGGAGAAGATCAATCCTGAAAATGATAACCAGTATTATTTCAGCGGAGAATGGAAGGACATGGAAGTAAAGAAGGAAATAATAGGAATAAAAGGCGGGAAGACGGACACCATGTATGTAAAATACACCCACAGGGGACCTGTTATTTCCGGCTTCAGCCAGGTGGGTATAAAGGATGAGGCCCTGAGCATGCGATGGTCGGGTTACGATATGAGTGATGAGATAAAGGCAGTCTATCTGATCGACAGGGCTTCCTCCTGGGATGAGTTCAGGTCAGCAATAAGTAATTTCAGATCTATCAGCCAGAACTTCGCATATGCTGATGTGGAAGGTAACATAGGGCTCAATACTGGCGGTGGTATTCCCGTAAGAAAGGGGAGTGGATATTTAATCCGCAACGGTGAAACTGATGAATATGACTGGAAGGGATATGTACCTTTCGATCAGCTTCCATCTGAGCTGAACCCGCCTGATGGCACTGTTTCATCAGCAAATGACAGGACAGTCTCTGAAAATTATCCATACTATATTTCTTATACATTCTACATGCCCTACAGAATAAGCAGGATCAGGTCAATGCTTGGTGAGAAAAAGATACTCGGGATTGAAGATTTTAAAAGCATGATCACTGACCAGCATTCTGACTATGCCAGACTTCTGACACCTTTCATCCTGAAGATGAAGGCCAGGATAAGCGAACTGGATCCGACCGAGTCGGCTGCTTTCACAACCCTGGAAAACTGGGATTATAACATGAGTAAGGATGAGGTTGCACCAGCGGTCTTTGAATTTTTTACCAAAAGCTTTGCGAAAAATCTCCTGAGTGATGAGCTGGGA